>WQSB01000015.1 GCA_009788085.1 Defluviitaleaceae bacterium | reverse complement strand
AAGGGCTAGGCGACGCGCTCCAGAAGCGCGGAGTCAGCACTTTCCCGGGACACCAGCGGAGCATAGGCAACCGCGCAGCGAGCGAAACCGGCCTTTCCCCCAAGACCGATGAAAATTGATTTCCTTGCCTCGGGCCCAAAGTAAATGTTGCCCTGAACAATTTATGCTATATCGCCTTTGGATTTACAACCTTGGTGATAACCACGCTTAGGTTCTCCATATTCGCCAGATTAAGCGGTTTGCCGGTATCCAGCAGTTGTATAGTGGGACGTTGAACATTTTTATTATCCACTACGACGCCTCTTCGTTTGTCCGAAAGCTCCAAAACGGAGCCGTTTGGATAAAGCTCAAGGCGCGCGGAAAAGGCACTGACGACATTAAAATCAAAAGACCTGCCGACTTCGCTGCATATCAGTTCATAGGCTTCGCCGGGGGGCATCGGGTCGCGGTAGGGGCGGAAGGAGGTCAGGGCGTCGTATACGTCCGCAACGGCTATTATGCGGCTGTAAAGAGGGATTTCCTCCCCCTTAAGCCCTTTGGGATAACCGCTTCCGTCAAATTTTTCGTGGTGGAACATTATGGCTTTCCACATATCCATATCACCAACGGCCTTGGCTTTTATTCTAAGCGCGCCGCTGAGTGCGTGTCCCTTCATTTCAAAAAATTCATCAGTGGTAAGCTTTCCCGGTTTATTAATAATTTTTAGGGGAATGGCCTGCTTGCCGATATCATGAAGAACCGCGCAGCGGCACAGCTTTAGCAGTTCTTTGGTATCCAAGCCCATTGCCTGCCCTGTTGCGACGGAAAGCAAGGCCACGCTCATGGAATGATGATACGTATATTCGTCATAACTTTTTAGGTCATGAATATGTATAAGGCCGGAAGGGTCTGCCGTTACCGCCGCCACAACCTGCCCTAATGCGCGCTCAAAGCCGCTTAAAACCTTGTAGGCCGTTGTCATCTTCACAACCTCGCCGGGCTTTTGCAAGGATTCGAACATATAGTTTAGTCTTTCGACGAGCTCCTTGTGCTCGCGTTCGGTCAAGACCGTTTTAACGGTTGGCAAAGAGACTGCTGTTTTAGCCAAGGGCTGAGTTGCCGGTTGAGCCTCCAGCTTGGGACGTGATTTTTTTGGAGCGGGCTCCGGCGCGAAATAATCCTCCGGGGGCTCTTCGTAGGAATAAACCTTCAGGGTTTTAACCTCATGGCGCGTTAAAACTTTAATAACCTTAGAATCGACTTCTAATCCCTCGCGGGCTATCAGCAAGCTTTTTCCGCCCGAGACCACGTTAATGGTTTCGGCAATTTTCATGCCCTCTTGTAAAGCCGATATATGAATGACATTTATATGACGCTTCATATGACAGCCGTCCCTCTCCGCCAGTCGTTTTATTTTACATAAACATACCACAATACGAATTCTTTTGCATTTTATTCTATATGAATTCGGGATTTATATAGTTTATTTTAAAAGGTTCAAAAAAAGCCCTTGACAATCCCCCCCGATGCTGTATAATTCTCCCTTGTCAGCATTAGACAGTGACACGCCCGGGTGCGTGAACATATACAGCTTGGAGGATACCCATGCAAAGCCAGAAAATTCGGATTAACCTAAAAGCCTATGACCACAAGCTTATCGACCAATCGGTGGTACAAATTATAGAAACGGCAAAGCGCACAGATGCCATGATATCTGGGCCTATTCCTTTGCCTACAAAAAAGGAAATCGTGACGATTTTACGTGCGGTACACAAATACAAAGACAGCCGCGAGCAATTTGAAATGCGCACCCACAAGCGGCTCATTGATATCCTTATGCCCACCCCAAAAACCGTTGATGCCCTCACCCGTTTGGACTTGCCCGATGGTGTAGATATCACGGTAAAAATCATGTAACGGAGGCGCGTATAAAATGAAGAAAGCGATTCTGGCCAAGAAAATTGGTATGACACAAATATTCGCCGACAACGGGGCAGTGATTCCGGTAACGGTGCTGGAGGCCGGCCCATGCGTGGTTGTGCAGAAAAAAACCGTTGAACGGGATGGTTATGCCGCATTGCAAGTGGGCTTTGGTGACATTAAGCCTAAGTTGTTGAACAAGCCGCAAAAAGGTCATTTTGACGCGCAGCTGGGCGCGAATGCCGCCCCTCGCCGTGTATTGCGGGAATTTCGGTTGGAAGATTGTGAACAATTCGAAGTAGGTTCGGAAATTAAAGCAGATTTCTTTGCCGCTGGAGACCATGTTGATGTTGTGGCCACCTCCAAAGGTAAAGGCTTCCAGGGCGCAATCAAACGCCACAATCAACACCGCGGCCCCCTTACCCACGGTTCTAAATACCATCGTGGGCTTGGTTCACTGGGCCCCGGAACAACTCCCGGTAAAGTTCGCAAGGGCAAGAAAATGCCCGGACATATGGGCGCGAAAAGAACCACCGTTCAAAATCTTGAAATTATCCGCACAGACGCCGAAAAGAACCTGATTCTCATAAAAGGTGCGATTCCAGGAATCAAAGGTGCTTTGGTGACAATAAAAAGCACAGTGAAAGTTTAAGGAGTGATAGGTCGTGGCGACAGTAACGATTAAAAATATTCGCGGCGAGTCCGTAGGCAATATGGAGCTTGACGACGCCATATTCGGTGTAGAAATTAATCAGCACGCCGTTCACATGGCTGTAATCCAGTATCTTGCCAACAAAAGGCAGGGTAACAAAAGTGTCAAAACCCGCTCCGAAGTTCGTGGCGGCGGACGCAAACCTTGGCGTCAAAAAGGCACAGGCCGCGCCCGTCAAGGTTCCACTCGTTCACCTCAATGGACAGGCGGTGGCGTAGTTTTTGCACCAAAACCCCGTGATTTTTCTTTCAAATTAAATAAGAAGCTGAAAAGACTGGCACTTAAATCCGTTCTCACCGACAAGGTGAAAAACGAAAAATTAATCGTCCTCGACAGCTTGGAGCTTTCCGAAATCAAAACAAAAGTCATGGCCGGAGTTTGTACAAGCCTCAGCCTTGATACGGCCTTAATCGTAACGGATGGCGTAAATGCTAATGTGGTTGCCTCCGCAAGGAATATCCCAAGCATCAAAACCGCCGGTATCAACACCATCAATGTATACGATATACTCCACTATGACAGCCTTGTAATCACCAAGGACGCCATTGAAAAAATGACGGAGGTGTATGCATAATGGCCGACCTGAAATATTACGACGTTCTCTTCAAACCTCTCATGACAGAAAAAAGCATGAGTCTCCTCGAAGAGCAAACTTATTCTTTCTATGTACACCCCGAAGCCACAAAAACGCAAATTAAAGAAGCCGTCGAAAGACTCTTCCCCAACACGAAAGTGGCCTCTGTCAACACCATGAACACTCACCCCAAAAAGCGGCATCGTCGCGGCTATAAGCCCGGCTCCACCGTAAAGCGTAAAAAAGCAATCGTGAAATTAACCCCTGGAAGCAATCCCATCGAATATTTCGAAGGCATCTAGGATAAAGGAGAGTTTCTTATGGGCGTAAAACGCTATAGACCAATAACCCCCTCCCAGCGGCAGATGACTGTTTCCGACTTTGCGGAAATCACAAAGTCAACGCCGGAAAAGAGCCTGACTGTTCACCTGAAAAAACATTCCGGCCGGAACGGGCAAGGCAAAATCACCGTAAGACATAGGGGCGGCGGGGCAAAAATAAAGTATCGTTTAATCGACTTCAAGCGCGACAAAGACGGCGTACCCGCCAAAGTTGCCGCAGTTGAATATGACCCCAACCGTACCGCCAACATCGCATTATTGCATTATGTTGATGGCGAGAAGCGTTATATCCTCTCACCAAAAGGCGTTGTAGTAGGCGACATGCTAATGAGCGGCGCGGAAGCGGAAATTCGCCCGGGGAACGCACTTCCTATGAAGATAATCCCCGTGGGAACGGAAATTCACAATATCGAAATGAAGCTTGGACGCGGCGCGCAGCTTGTTCGCTCAGCCGGAAATGTGGCCCAGCTTATGGCCAAGGATGAGAAATACGCCACAGTGCGCCTCCCCTCCGGAGAAATGCGCCTCGTACCCGTAAACTGCCGTGCCACAATCGGCCAAGTGGGCAATCTCGACCACGAGCTGATTAACATTGGTAAGGCCGGTAAAAAGCGTCACATGGGCATCCGCCCAACGGTTCGCGGTTCGGTCATGAACCCCAATGACCACCCCCATGGTGGCGGCGAAGGACGCGCACCAATTGGTCGCCCTGCCCCGTCCACACCTTGGGGCAAACCGGCTCTGGGTTATAAAACCCGCAAGAAAAACAAGCATAGTAATAAATATATTGTCCGCAAGCGCGGTTCTAAATAGGAGGTACGCATGGGCAGGTCATTAAAAAAAGGTCCGTTTTGTGACGACCACCTAATGAAAAAAGTAGAAGCGCAGCTTGACGCAACCACCAAGTCCGTGATTAAAACATGGTCACGCAGGTCAACCATTTTCCCTGAAATGATAGGCTTTACCATTGCCGTTCACGATGGCCGCAAGCATGTGCCTGTATACATCACAGAAGACATGGTTGGGCACAAGCTTGGTGAATTTGCCTCCACCCGCACATATCGCGGCCATGGCAAAGATGCCGAGAAAAAGAGCAGAGTTAAGTAGGAGGGCAACTATGGCAGGAAGCAGAAGCCAGTTTAAGCAACAGCGTAATAAAGAGAATCGGGAAACGCGCCCCCACGCCACCCACAAATTTGCCCGTATATCCGACCGCAAGGCGCGTATCGTTCTGGAGCAAATCAAAGGCAGGGACGTTGTTTCGGCAAAAGCCATTTTGGACTATAATCCCAGATACGGTGCGTATCTTGTAGGAAAAGTGTTAAAATCTGCCGTTGCAAACGCCGAAGAAAATCACTCTCTGGACACTTCTGAATTGTTTGTAGAAGAAGTAATTGCAAACCAGGGGCCGACCCTAAAGCGCATCCAGCCCCGTGCCAAAGGCCGGGCATATCGCATCAACAAGCGCACAAGTCACATCACTATCATTTTAAACGAGAGGTGAACTCATGGGTCAAAAAGTAAATCCCCACGGCCTTAGGCTGGGCATCAATAAAGAATGGGACTCTGTATGGTACGCAGAAAAGGATTTTGCAAAGTACCTGCTGGAGGATAATATTCTTCGTAAGTTTTTAAAGAAAAAATTGGAAAACGCTAAGCTTGCGCGTATTACTATCAAGCGCACGACTGACCGCGTAAAGATAACGCTTCACACAGCAAGCCCCGGTATTATCATCGGACGCAACGGCCAAGCCATTGCAGAGCTGACCGCCGAGGTTCAGAAGTTGACAGAGCAAAAAGCCGATGTAGAAATTTTCGAAATCAAGAGGCCGGAGCTTAACGCCCAATTGGTAGCGGAAGTTATCGCCAAAGATTTAGAAAACCGCGTAACCTTCCGTCGGGCAATGAAACAAGCAATGCAGCGCGCAATGAAAAACGGCGCGCGAGGAATCAAAACCGCTACGTCCGGCCGTCTAGGCGGCGCGGAAATCGCCCGCACCGAAAGCTATCATGAAGGTACAATCCCCCTTCAAACCCTGCGTGCGGATATAGATTATGGCTTCGCCGAAGCCAACACAACCTACGGCAAGCTGGGTGTAAAGGTATGGCTGTATAAAGGCGAAGTCCTTCCCGGCCAGTATCGCAGCCGCGAACCCCGGGGAGACAGACGGGAAGGAGCAAACGAATATGCTAATGCCAAAAAGGGTAAAAAGACGCAAGCAGTTTCGCGGTCGAATGACCGGAAAGGCTCTGCGCGGCAATAAAATCACCTACGGGCAATTTGGCATCGTAGCCATGGAGCCCTGCTGGATAACAGCCAATCAAATCGAAGCCGCCCGTATCGTCATGAACCGTACTATGAAACGTGGCGGTAAGGTATGGATAAAAATTTTCCCGGATAAGCCGGTGACGCAAAAACCTGCCGAAACCCGTATGGGTAGCGGAAAGGGTTCCCCGGAATACTGGGTAGCCGTTGTAAAGCCCGGACGTGTAATGTTCGAAATTGCCGGTGTTGACGAGGCAGTATCCCGCCGTGCGTTAAAGCTGGCTTCCTACAAGCTACCGATTAAATGTAAAATTGTTTCCAAAGACGAGCTAGAAGCTATTTTGGCCGAGCAAGAAGGCGCGAGCGCGCAAGCACAATTATAAGGAGGCCGGGGTAAATGAAATCAAAGAAATACCTAGAGTCCCTTAAAGATAAATCCGTGGAAGAATTAAAGGTTGAACTTGTAACTTCCAAGAAAGAGCTGTTTAACCTACGCTTCCAAAATGCCACCAACCAACTGGACAACACGGCGCGAATCGGCGAGGTTCGCAAAAACATCGCCCGCATTCAAACTGTAATGACACAACGTGCCAAAGGGCTGGCTTAGGAGGTAAATCATGGAGACTCGCAACTTGCGCAAGACCCGCATAGGCCGGGTAATAAGCGATAAAATGGACAAAACAATCGTGGTTGCGGTAGAAAACCGCGTTCGCCACCCCGTAATAGGCAAAATTGTAAAGCGCACTTACAAGCTGAAAGCCCACGACGAAGCAAATGAATGTGGTGTTGGTGACAGAGTGCGTGTAATGGAAACCCGCCCCCTCTCCAAGGAGAAACGCTGGCGTATGGTATCCGTCATCGAGAAAGCGAAGTAGCCGTTCAACGAAAGTGAGTGAGCAGTATGATTCAGCAAGAAACGCGGCTCCGTTCCGCGGACAACTCCGGTGCGAAGGAATTGCTTTGTATTCGCGTACTTGGCGGCACCAAGCGTCGTTATGCCAATGTAGGTGATGTAATCGTAGCCTCGGTAAAGGATGCAACACCCGGCGGCGTGGTAAAGAAGGGCGAGGTTGTAAAAGCGGTAGTCGTCCGCACGGTAAAGGGGCTTTCCCGTCCCGATGGTTCGTCTATCCGCTTTGACGAAAATGCCGCCGTTATAATCCGCGAGGATAAAACTCCGCGTGGAACACGTATTTTTGGCCCGGTAGCAAGAGAACTGCGGGATAAGCAATACACCCGTATCGTTTCCCTCGCGCCCGAAGTTCTATAAGAATTGGGTGAAATCATGAATAAAGTGAAGCTAAAGCGCGGCGATATGGTGCAAGTAATCGCAGGTAAGGAAGTCGGCCGCACAGGTCGCATTCTGCTTATCGACCGTGAAAAAGGCAGAATTCTGGTGGAAGGGCTTAATATGCAAACCAAACATCAGAAGCCAAACCGTGCCAACCAAACGGGCGGCATAACCCGCCGTGAAGCTCCTCTGCACATTTCAAACGTGATGTATCTGCATAAGGATAAACCAACGCGCATTGGATACAAGCTTGAAACAGCCGCCGATGGCAAGGTTATCAAGAAGCGTTTTGCAAAATCAACAGGAGAGCTTATAGATTAAAATGGAGGTCGTTTAATATGAGTCGTCTCAGAGGCATATACGACACCGATATCATCGATGGCATGATGAAAAAATTCGGTTACAAGAATAGACTGGCCGTACCCAAAATCGAAAAAGTAGTCGTAAATATCGGCCTTGGTGAAGCCAAGGAAAACGCAAAGGCCATTGAACACGCAACGGGCGACTTGGCCATAGTTACGGGCCAAAAGGCCGTCGTGACCAAGGCGAAAAAATCAATTTCGGCATTTAAGTTGCGTGCTGGAATGCCCGTGGGTTGCAAAGTGACCCTTCGCGGCGCGAAAATGTACAGCTTTGTGGATAGGCTCATAAACGTAGCTATCCCCCGTGTGCGTGACTTTCGCGGCGTAAGCGCGAACGCTTTTGACGGGCGCGGAAATTACACTTTGGGTATCAAGGAGCAGTTGATTTTCCCAGAAATCTCCTTTGATAAGATAGATAAGTTGCGCGGCATGGAAGTGGTGTTTGTAACTACCGCCAAAACCGACGAGGAAGCGCGTGAGCTTCTTTCCCTCTTCGGAATGCCGTTCATACGCCCTAACTAGGAGGTACCATTCATGGCAAAAAAGGCACTTGTTTTAAAAGCCAAACGCACACCAAAATTCGCCGTTAGGGCATACAGACGCTGTAATATTTGTGGGCGGCCACATGCCACTCTTCGCAAATATGGCATTTGTCGTATCTGCTTCCGCGACTTGGCGTATAAAGGCCAGATTCCCGGCGTAAGAAAAGCGTCCTGGTAGGCCGAAAAAGGTTTCCCCAAATCATCTAAATTGGGGAAATGGTTGTACCAAATCATCTAATTTTGTTTTGAAACATTTCAGCTAGGAGGATTGCCCATGTTGTCCGATCCTATTGGGGATATGCTCACCAGAATCCGCAACGCGAACATGGCAAGGCATACAACCGTAGACATGCCCTCATCCAAAATGAAGGAAGCTATTGCATCCATTTTGGTTAAGGAAGGTTATGTTAAGGGTTATGAAATAGTACCGAATGGCGTTAAAAAAACCATGCGAATTACCCTTAAATATGGCCGCAGCAAGCAAGAAAAGGTCATAGCAGGGTTGAAGCGTATTTCTAAGCCAGGGCTTAGGGTTTACGCCAATTGCGAGGATTTGCCCAAGGTTCTTAACGGACTGGGGCTTGCCATCGTATCTACAAACAAAGGCGTCGTCACCGATAAGGAAGCCAGACAGCTTGGCATCGGTGGAGAAGTGCTGGCTTTTATTTGGTAATCGCGCAAAGCGCGACCCGCAGCGTAGCGAGGAAGCGTAGGTTGGATTCATTCCAACCGGAGCGGCGGGGTTTGGGGCAGAGCCCCATTAAAAAGGAGGTGCAGAACATGTCGAGAATTGGTAAGCTTCCGGTTGTTGTGCCTGCGGGTGTAACAATTGAACTTAAAGAAGGAAATCAGTTGACGGTAAAAGGGCCAAAGGGCACACTTAGCCGCAAACTTTCCACCGACATGAATATCGCACAAGAAGACGGCCAGTTGGTAATAACCCGGCCGAATGATAAGAAAGTAAACAAGGCGATGCATGGCCTCACCAGGACGCTTATTAACAATATGGTTGTGGGCGTTACCGAGGGCTATTCAAAGCGTTTAGAAATAAACGGAACTGGATATCGCGCTGCAAAAAGCGGCAATAAGCTGACCCTTAACCTGGGGTATTCCCATCCGGTGGAAATGACTGACCCGGAGGGCGTCGAGAGCGTGGTTGAAGGTAATAATAAAATCGTCATCTCCGGCATTGACAAGGAAAAAGTTGGTCAATATGCCGCCAATATTCGCGAAAAAAGACCTCCCGAGCCTTATAAGGGCAAGGGCATCAAGTACGAAACCGAGCGTATCAGGCGCAAAGCCGGTAAAGCCGGTAAGAAATAAGGGCAGGTGAATAGGCATGATAAATAAACCGTCACGCGCCTCAGCGCGGAAGAAACGCCATTATAAAATGCGCCGCTATTTGTCCGGAACGGCAACCAGACCGCGCCTGTCCGTGTTCAAGTCCAACAAATATATCTATGCGCAACTCATAGATGATGTTGCAGGCATTACCATCGCCAGCGCGTCAACTATGGATGCCACTTTGGTTAAAGCCAGTGACCTCAAGTCTACGTCGAATATTGATGCGGCTAAGGCAGTTGGCACACAGGTCGCCAAGAAAGCCCTGGACAAGGGAATTTCTGCCGTCGTTTTTGACCGTAGCGGATATATATATCACGGCAAGGTTGCAGCTTTGGCCGACGCGGCTCGCGAAGCCGGTCTGAAATTTTAGCAAAAGGAGAAGTCTATGAAAAAAATAGATGCAAACGCCTTGGATTTAAAAGACCGGGTAGTGACAATCAATCGTGTAACAAAGGTAGTAAAAGGCGGGCGTACATTCCGCTTTGCAGCCTTGGTAGTTGTCGGTGATGAGGCCGGACATGTGGGCGTTGGACTGGGTAAGGCCAACGAGATTCCCGAAGCGATTCGCAAGGGCAAGGAAGACGCCAAAAAGAATATTATGTTCTTTGAAAGAAACGAAAATGATTCTCTTTATCATGAAATTATCGGGCATTTTGGTGCAGCCAAGGTTCTTATGCGCCCGGCTCCGGAAGGAACCGGCTTGATTGCCGGCGGCGCGGTTCGTGCTGTTATGGAATTGGCCGGGGTTCGTAATGTTGTTACCAAGTCAATCGGCTCGAACAATAAGCATAATGTTGTAAAGGCCACACTTGAAGGGCTTGGGTTGATTAAAACCCCGTCTCTTGTGGCTAGGCTTCGCGGCAAAACCGTGGAAGAGATTTATGAAGTGAGGAATTCCTAATGTTAAAAATTACATTGGTGCGCTCACCCATCGGCGCGAAACCCAAGCACAGAGCCACAGTTGCCGCTTTGGGACTAAGGAAGCTTCACGCGACCGTAGAGCAAAAAGATAATCCCGCCATTAGGGGCATGATTCATCATGTCAAGCATCTGATAAAAGTTGAGGAAGCATAGGAGGTCGGCCATGAAACTTGGGGAATTAAAACCCGCAAAGGGCGCGACAACAAAGGCTTGGCGTCGTGGCCGCGGTCACGGCTCCGGTAATGGTAAAACCGCAGGCCGCGGACATAAAGGACAAGGCTCCCGCGCAGGCAGCGGCGGCAAGGTTGGTTTCGAGGGCGGACAAATGCCTTTGTATCGCCGTTTGCCCAAAAGAGGCCATACATGTCGCAATACCAAGGAAATAGTTGCCATCAACGTGCAATTGCTGAACGTTTTTAACGACGGCGACGTAGTTGATATTGCCGCTTTAAAGCAGAAGGGTTTGGTTTCCAATCCCCGTGACGGCGTGAAAATTCTTGGCAACGGCAATTTGGAAAAAAAGCTGACCGTTAAAGTGAATCAATTCAGCCGGGGTGCCACCGAAAAGATTGAATCGGCCGGTGGTAAAACAGAGGTGATTTAGTTGTTCAAAATATTCGCCAATGCTTGGCGTGTTGAGGATATTCGTAAGAAGTTGCTGTTTATTTTTCTGCTGCTTCTGATATATCGTTTCGGCTCTGCAATACCCCTGCCGGGTATAGACTTGGATTTGTTATATCAAGTGCGTCACGGCATGGGAGATGTGGGCTTCGACGCTGTCCAGACCATTTTCTCCATGATTGCAGGGGGCGGCGTGGGTTCGGTCTTTGTCATGGGCATCGCACCGTACATCACGTCATCCATTATAATGCAGCTTCTGACATACGCCATTCCCCAGCTTTCTGCCATGCAGAAAGAGGGCGAGGACGGGCGTAAGAAAATCCAGCAAATAACCCGTTATTTGGCGGTTGCGCTGGCTGCATTGCAAGGCGCAGCCACGGTGTTCTCGTACACCAACTGGCCACCGGGTATGGGCGGGTTTAATCTGTTCAGACTCGACCATCAAAATATGTTTGTGTACATCATGGCCACACTTGCTATGATGGCCGGTACGATTTTTATTATGTGGCTGGCCGAGCTTCTGACGGAAAAAGGTATCGGAAACGGTGCATCCTTCCTGATTTTTGCCAACATTTTGGCGGGGCTTCCTACCGGTGCAATGGCTTTGTGGATGATGGTGACAGGTGACACAAGTGTTGGAGTTATTGCGCAAGCGATTATTCTTCTGGCTGTGTTTGCCGCAATTATAGCTTTCGTTGTTCTTGTTCATGAGGGCGAACGCAGAATTCCTGTGCAGTATTCGCGGAAAGCCGCCCGGGGTTATGGAAATCATAATTCCTATATTCCGCTGAAGGTTAATATCGCAGGCGTTCTGTCAATCATTTTCGCAATGTCATTACTACAATTCCCCGTGCAGATTGCACAGTTTTTCCCCAGCCCCATGGGCGCAGACCCAAACCTTATGGAAAGAATCGCATCTTTCTTGGATTTTAGAGAGCTTCATTGGGTCGGTGCATTAATATATGTAGTTTTGATTTTCGCTTTCACTCATTTCTATACTTCTTTTGCGGTCAACCCCGTGGAAATGGCCGAAAATATGAAGAAAAACGGTGGATTTATCCCCGGCATCCGACCGGGCAAACCCACCAGCGAGTTTATTCAAACTACGGTAAATCGCCTGTCTTGGATAGGCGCGGTATTCTACAGCATAATCGCGCTTACCCCTATTCTGCTGGATAGAGCAATTCCCCAAATGCAAATTGGATTTGGCGGCACATCGCTCCTAATCGTAACAGGCGTCGCGCTGGAGTTTGTAAAGCAGCTGGAATCACAGCTGTTAATGCGTCACTACAAAGGCTTCCTAGAGTAAGTATGGGCATTTTCATAAAAAATGACGAGCAAATCTCGCTTATGCGTATTGCAAGCCGGATTTGTGCCCGTACTCATGAGCTTTTGGCCAAGGCCATCCGCCCCGGAGTAACAACCGCAGAGCTTAACGGCATTGCGGAGGATTATATAAGAAGTAATGACTCTACACCCTCGTTTTTAGGCTATAGGGGTTTCCCCAAGGCCATCTGTGCCAGCGTAAATAACGAGGTAATCCACGGCATACCGGGTTTGAGGCGGCTAAGAAGTGGCGATATTATAAGTATTGACATTGGCGTATGTTATAAGCGTTTCCATGGAGACGCGGCGCGGACTCATGCTGTCGGTAAAATTACCGATGAACATCAGAAGCTTATCGAAGTTACAGAGCAAAGCTTTTTTGAGGGAATGCGCTTCGCCAAAACAACCAACCGGCTTCATGACATCTCCAACGCTATTGACGATTACGTTGACGGTTTCGGTTTTAGCATAGTTCGCGAGTGGTGCGGCCACGGAATAGGCCGGCATGTTCACGAAGACCCGCAAATTCCACACACCCGGCAAGACAAACGCGGCCCGCGCCTTGGGCGTGGAATGACATTGGCAATTGAGCCGATGATAAATGCCGGGACATTTGAAATAAGCTCGTTAAACGACACTTGGACTGTGGTGACACAGGACGGAAAGTATTCCGCTCATTATGAAAATACCATTCTGATAACAGATGGTGAGCCGGAGATTTTGACACTATGACCCCGGGGCTGGTCGTTCGCTCCGCGAACTGCTCGCCCATGCAACCCGGGCAAATAGTTTTTTCAAAGGCCGGGCGTGACAAAGGGCTTGCGATGGTCATTCTGGAAGTAAAGGGCGAGTATTTATACTTGGCAGACGGGACTACACGCAGTTTGCAAAAACCCAAGAAAAAGAAAGCAAAACACGTACAACCCACTAATCATATATTAGAACTGTTGCCTGCTTGCGGGCGCGATTTGCAAGATGCGGACATCCGCAAGGGACTTAAAAATGTAGGATTTTAATGAACACATCTTCCATGTTAAAGGGCTTTCCGGGAGGGAGGTAAGCGGCATTGTCAAAAGACGATGTAATTGAAGTAGAAGGTAAGGTAATCGAAAAATTGCCTAACGCTACGTTTCAAGTTCAGCTGGAAAACGGACATATAATTCTTGCGCACATATCCGGCAAATTGCGGATGAATTTTATCCGTATAATTCCCGGTGATAAGGTGCTTATAGAAATGTCGCCTTATGATTTAACCAAGGGGCGTATAGTTTGGCGCGACAAGTAACTGCGTTACGACTAACACCGCTGAAATGCGTTGTAGGCCAAAAGTACGTCTCGAAGTCGGAATGGTTTTTTGAAGGAGAGGGTTTTTTATGAAAGTAAGACCGTCGGTTAAACCGATTTGTGAGAAATGCAAAATTATCAGGCGCAAACGCGCTTTAAGAGTCATTTGCGAAAACCCTAAGCATAAACAACGCCAAGGGTAACATTTGAAATTGCACAGTAATTGTGCGAATAGGAGGCATTTTATTTATGGCACGTATCGCAGGCATTGACTTGCCCAGAGAAAAACGGGTAGAAATAGGGCTGACCTATATATTTGGAATAGGCCGGCCAAGCTCCAAGCGGATTCTTGCGGAGGCAAAAATAAACCCCGACACTCGTATTAGGGATTTAACCGAGGACGAGGTTATTCGTATACGCAATGTTATCGACAGCTCCCAAGTGGTGGAGGGTGATTTGCGGCGCGAAGTCGCGCTTAACATCAAGCGGCTGGTTGAAATCGGATGTTATCGCGGTATACGTCATCGCAAAAGTTTGCCCGTGCGCGGGCAGCGCACCCGCACCAACGCCCGTACTCGCAAGGGTAAAGCGCGTACTGTTGCCAATAAGAAGAAGTAACGGAGGTAATTTTTAATGCCAAAAAGAGCGGTAAAGAGAGCGGCCACTCGTCGCAGACGCGACAGGAAATTTGTTGACCGTGGCCAAGCGCATATTCAATCATCCTTTAACAATACCATTGTCACCATAACCGATGCCTCCGGGAATGCCCTTAGCTGGGCCTCCGCAGGGCAGCTGGGTTTCCGCGGCAGCAGAAAATCCACGCCATATGCCGCGCAAATGGCTGCGGACACAGCCGCCGGTGCGGCCAAGGAATATGGCTTGCGTATGGTGGAAGTGTATGTAAACGGCCCCGGAAGCGGCCGTGAAGCGGCGATTCGCGCATTGCAGGCGGCCGGGCTTGAGGTTACACTTATTAAAGACGTAACCCCCGTACCCCACAATGGTTGCCGGCCACCAAAACGTAGAAGAGTATAATTGGAGGATTGAGCTATGGCGAGATATATCGGCCCGGTTTGCAGACTTTGCCGCAGAGAGGGCGAAAAATTATTTCTTAAAGGGGAAAAATGCTCTAAGCAGGCTTGCCCCATTAGTAAGCAGCGTCCCGCGCCCGGACAGCATGGCACAAGCCGTAAGAAGCTTTCCGAGTACGGTCAGCAGACCCGCGAAAAGCAAAAAACCAAGAGAATTTACGGCGTGCTGGAGAAGCAATTCCGTAAATACTTCGAAATAGCGCGGCGTATTCCCGGAGTTACTGGTGAGAATTTGCTTCGTCTTCTGGAGATGCGCTTGGACAATGTTGTTTATCGGCTTGGATATGGCCGTTCTCGTACAGAGGCACGTCAAATTGTGCGCCATAATCTGATTACCGTAAACGGTAAAAAAGTGAACATCCCCTCATATCAAGTAAAAGTTGGGGACGTCATTCAGGTGCGCGATAAATCTAAGAGCTTGCAGCGTTTCAAGGATGTCCTGGATGTGACTGCGCCCCGCGCCGTACCCGAGTGGCTTACCTCTGATTCGGAAAATTTACGCGGAACGGTTGCATCAAAGCCGCTTCGCGAGCATATAACCTACGACCTGCGCGAAACGCTTATCGTCGAGCTTTACTCGAAGTAGTTAAAAAAGGAGGTTGTATAGGTGCTCGAAATCGAAAAACCTCGTATTGAGATAACAGAATCAAAAGGCAATTCGTATGGGTGCTTCATTGTTGACCAGCTTGAGCGTGGTTTCGGAACGACAGTCGGAAACGCTCTTAGACGGGTGCTTTTGTCAAGCCTTCCCGGAGCAGCAGTCAGCAATATTCGCGTGGAAGGTGTTCTGCATGAATTTAGCCATCTGCCGGGAGTCAAAGAGGATGTAACGGAAATTATCCTCAATTTGAAAGCTCTTGCCCTCCGCGACGTAAGCGAAAATCAAGACCCAAAAACTATCGTAATTGATGCTGCCAACGAGGGCGTTATCACTGCCAAGGATATCAAGCTGAGCGCGGACATTGAGGTGCTTAATCCGGATTTGGTTATCGCAACCCTCGACGGCAAAGACGCCAAGCTCTTTATAGAAATGACCGTGAAAAAAGGTCACGGTTATGTCGGGGCGGACAAAAATAAAAGTGCCGACCAGCCAATCGGCCTGATTCCCATAGATTCGATTTTCACCCCGGTCAGAAAAGTTAATTTCCAAGTCGAGCCGACCCGCGTGGGCAATGTTACCGACTACGATAAGCTAACGCTGGAGGTTTGGACAAACGGTACAATTTCTCCAAAAGATGCCGTTTGCTTGGCGGCAAGAATTCTGACAGGGCATTTTAACCTGTTCGTAGACCTTTCGGACTCGGTAAAGGCCACGGAAATTATGGTTGAGCGCGAAGAGGGCCTAAAAGAGAAGATGCTGGAAATGACCATCGAAGAGTTGGACCTTTCCGTCAGAAGCTACAACTGCCTGAAACGCGCCGGCATTAACAATGTGGAAGACTTGGCCAACAAAACCGAAGAAGATATGATGAAAGTTCGTAATCTGGGGCGTAAGTCCTTGGAAGAAGTTTTGAAAAAAATGGCGGATTTGGGCTTGGCACTACAGCCCGCCGAGGAGTAATAGGAGGATTTATGTCCGGTTATAGAAAATTAGGACGCACGTCCAGCCAGCGGAAAGCAATGCTTCGCGCGTTGGCTACACAGTTGATATATCACGGCAAGATTACAACCACGGAAACCCGCGCAAAGGAAGTCCGGCGCGTGGCGGAAAAATTAATCACTTTGGCCGTGAAGGAAAAGGATAATTTCACCACGGAGAGCGTAACGGCCAAAGTCCCCCAAAAGGACAAGGACGGCAAGCGCGTTAAAGTTGTCGAAAACGGCCGCAAAGTCACCGTTTATAACGAAGTCGAACGCAACGTAAAAAAGGACAGCCCCTCGCGGCTGGCTGTGCGCCGTAAGATTTTAAGCGTGCTCTATTCCGTAACCCAAACCCCGGAGGACGGACGGCGCAAACGTAGTGAATCCAAGAGAATTTGCCCTGCGAATCTTTTGTTCGAAAAAATCGCACCAAAGTATGCCGGCCGCAACGGCGGCTACACCCGCATCGTTAAAATAGGCCCAAGGCGCGGCGACGCCGCCCCAATGGTATTGCTGGAACTGGTATAATATAGTGAATTCAATGAGAAACCGTCCCGGCAGAGCGGCACCCGAAAACGCGGAATGGGCGTTTTCGGGCGGTTTTGTTGCGACAGACGGGACGGATTTCGAATTAATTCACTATTTTTTAAGACCGTAGGCATGTAAATACTTGTCTGCGGTCTTTTGTAATGCTGTTGCTTAGGGGGCTTATAAGAATGAGCGAAGAAATTATCAAGAAAAAATATCAGAAAAATGGCGATAAATTCGGGGAATATGAATATTATTTGCTGGGGGAAACAAATTTTAGTAATTTAAAAAAGTTTAATATAATACCCGATAAAGATTATGGTCAGTATGAGATTAAAGCACCAGATGCATTAATATGTGACAGGCGAAATAAATCTAAAATTAATGTATTATGCGTTATTGAATACAAACGCGGTGAAAAATTTAATACAGCGTCTAAAGTGCTTAGCGCACTGGAGCAATGCAATAATTATGCTCAAATGCTGGGTGCGCGAATAGGACTGGCAACCGATGGGGAAAGTTGCCATTGGATTAATTGTGATGCAAGCTATGAAGATTGCGACCATACATATTATGATGGTTCGGTGAACATACAAAGAGGTTTCAGCTATATTAAACGCGAGAATGATATGCATTTTTCCGAATATTTTGACCCAACATCGTCCGAAACCATTAAAACAATCAACAAACTTCTAAAGAATATTGACGTAAATAACAGTGTTTTAAAGTCAGAGGAAATGATGTCGCCGTCTTCTTTGGCTAAAAGGGTATGGCAGGCCGTATTTGTTGCCACAGGCGACGACCCTAAAAAATGTCTTATGACTTTTACGGAATTATTTATTTTCAAATTTTTAAGTGATATAAACATATTGGATATGGACGATAATGGAAATAGAGTTGATTTCGATACGGTTTTTGAAAAGGGAAAAAATCATTGCCTTAGATACTATATGGTAAATGTCAGGGCCCATATAAAGCAGCTTTTCCCGGCGGTGGATGGAACTACTATTATTAATGGTATCAGTTTAAAAAAAGAGCAAAATCAAGATGAATTGTTTTTTAATATCTTAAAAAGTTTTAATGAGTATGGAAAACTAAAAAACATTGACCCTGCCTTTAAAAGCAGGCTGTTTGAAGATTTTTTAAAGGGCACAAAAGGCAAAAAGCAATTGGCTCAGTTTTTCACACCAAGAAACGTAATAAAAGCAATTGTTGAAATGGCAAATGTCAAAAACCTTGCAAGAGGCAGCAAAATCAACGACCCGGCAAGCGGTGTTGGCGGGTTTTTGACCGAATCTATACTTAACCGCCGCTCCAATGATATAGAAGATTTTCGATTTATTAACGGAGAAATTCATAGTAATATAAATTATTTGGGCACAGACTATGATGAAATGACAATTGTGTTGGCAAAAGCCAATTTAATGATAACATTAACCGAGTTGTTGCATGAAAACCCCACCTTGACGGCAAAAATTTCTGAACTGATAGGCGGTATTTTTAAAACAACAAATAAAAGTATCATCGGTTCCCTTGAACTTGTGCAACCGGGGGAATATAATTTAATTATGTCAAATCCGCCGTATATATCATCGGGTGTGCGTTTGTACAAAGAATATATCAATTCAAAGGAAGATTTGAAGGATAAGCACTACCCTGTTTCGTCTATAGGTAAGGAAGGTTTATTTGTTCAAAAAATAGTGAATGAACTGGCAGAAGGAGGGGAAGCATTTATTATTTTGCCGGATGGCTTTTTTTACAGGCCTACCGACCAAAAATTAAAAGAAAGTATTATTGACAAATGTTATATATACGCGATAATTTCATTACCTGCGAAAACATTTTACGCAACCGACAAAAAGACCTATATTTTAAACATAAAAAAGAAAGATAATAAGCTATCGACGCAGGATTTTCCGGTGTTTATGGCTATTGCTTGTTCGATAGGCGAAACCCTTGACGCCGACAGGCTTGCTGATGAAAATAATGATTTGCTGGCAATAACCAAGGAATACAAGTATTTTAAAAGTTCCCCAAAGGAATATACCAATAGCTCGTTGAGTAAGATTAAAGTAGTTGATTTCGAAAAATTTTCATCGTCACAAAATTGGCTGACAGAGCAGTTTTGGAGCGTTGATGAACTAAGCGATTTGGGGCTTGTTAAGCTTCAAAGAAAGGTTTCAGAAGAGGATTTCTTTGATAATATAGATTATTTTAATGAATATTTAGCAGAGATAAAAAATGTTTTTCAAAAAGAATTTGAAGCAATAACTACTTCCGTTGAATGCGTTGAAATAAGCATTTTAGACAAGGAATGCTTCAAATTTATCACCAGCGCACTTAATTTAAACAAGAAGCAGTATTCGAAGCTGGACACAGGCAATACTTCTGATATTCCCGTATATACCGCAGCGCGTAAGCCCGTTGCGTATTTTAAAGCTACAGAAGAGATGCAACCGATTCGTGCTAGTGACGAAAATGCCCATATCTCATTTGCCTCTGACGGCGATGGAACTGCCGGTACAAATGTTTTTCTGCATAAAGGCGATTATTTTATTAATACCTCGCGGAAAGTAATAGAAATTCTTGAAAAAAATATTTTGCCGGAATATATTTTTTATTATTTGCAGGACATGAAGAAAAAATATGGATTTGACTACAGATTCAAAGCCACAGAGCATTATCTTTCTCAAGTTATAATTAATATCCCAATTGATGAAAACGGGGATTTTAGCGTTACTAATCAACAAAAATATATTGATTTGCACAAAAAGCTTCAGGAGACAAAAACAGGTGTTTTAAATAGTTTTTTTGCTAAAATGAAGGAATTTGAAACGGATATAGATTATCAATTAGAAAAAAAATCTATGGAATTTTTTAAATCCCTTGCGTAACCGAGGTGGCTAATGAACGTTTTAGATTTGGCGGTACTGGCTCTGGTGGCTTTGTGCGCCTTTGCGGGTTATCGCCGGGGGCTAATCCGTACTGTATATGGGTTGGTTTCTTTTTTTATCGCATTCTTTTTGGCGAGTCGGCTGTATTCGCCTGTGGCGCGGATTCTTCGGGGGACGGGCTTATTTTCGATGCTTCAGAATAATATTTCCTCGACTTTGAATTTGGAGCGGGTGGTTGGGGAGCACACGGCCGCAAGGCAGGCGGAGATTATCGACACGCTGCCGTTGCCGGCAGCTTTGCGGGAGCTTTTGCATTCTTATAACACGCCCAATATGTATGAGCTTTTGCAGGTGGATACGATTGATGCCTATATTTCCGGGTTTTTTGCCAATATGGTCATTAACGCGATTGCGATTATTGGTGTGTTTATGCTGGTGCTGGTGTTGCTTTCCATTGCTGGTGTCGCGCTGGACATCGTTGGCAGACTGCCTGTTATTTATACCTTTAACCGTGCCGGAGGGCTGATTTTTGGTTTGGGAATGGGTGCTGTGTTGGTGTGGCTTTGTGTTGTGGTTATGACGCTGTTGTCAACCGCAACCCCCGAGCTTGGTTTGTATTATTTGATGCGTGAGTCCTTTGTTGTGCGGTGGGTTTTGAATACCATGATGATGCCGCAATTGACGGCGGTGGCTTAGAATGAGTTGGCGGATTGCCGGAGCTTTTGTTATAGTGAATCTCGCGCTGGTGACGTTGGTTTTCTTTTTGCTTATGCCCGCTGCCGAATCTATCTCCAACGGTAGGCAGGTTGTCCGCGCTCAGGAGAGCCGGTACGCCATCGAAAGCGGATTTCTGGCGGAATACGAGGCTAATTTGCTCGAACTCGCCGCCCTAGGTCAGAGGCAGAGGCTTCTGACCTATGACGAATTCGCGTCTGTGCTGGCCGAAATCGGTCTGCTGGCGGCCTCCCGCAACCTCACCCGGCTTGACCTGCGCGCCTCCGAGCCAACGGTCTATTACGCCGCTGCGGCCGACTTCGACCGCCTTTTTGAAATGCGCGTTCACGCCGTTTACGAGGGCGGTATTTACGACGCGCTGAGATTTGTATATGATTTAAAAACTTGGGGCAAAGTTTTGACATTCTCTATCCATGCGGAGGATGCACCCGTCCGCCTTGACGTGGAGTTTTCTGTTTTTGGGAGGTAAATAGTAAAAGATGCGCTATAAATTTTCAGATTTTTGGACATGGGGGACGAGGCTCCGCAAACCCATGCTTATGTTTGCGGATTTTTTGCAATTTACCGCAAGCTATTTTGCCGCATGGTTTATACTTTTGCGCCGGATTGATTTGTCCGAGCGTCTGGAAGCGATGCTTCTGGGTTATGCTTTTTTTATTGTGATTTTTTTTGTGAGCTTTTGGGCCTTTGGTATGTACGAGAGTCTGTGGCGGTACGCGGAGGCCTATGAGTTTTTAAAGTGTATGATGGCCACGGCGGTGGCTGTGGCGGCGTTTGTTGGGGTGACGTGGATTGTGATTCAGCCGCCTGTGGTGGAGCAGCGGCTGCCGATTACGGTATATTTTATTTCGGCGATGATGGCGGGGGCAAGCGCGTTGTTTTTCCGGACGTCCTATCGAGCTTATCGAACAAACAATGCCACACGAAGCGCGAAAGCGAATCGCAAAAAAGTGCTGATTGTGGGCGCGGGGGAGACCGGCGCGGCGGTAATCCAGGGTCTATGGCATATCCGCCACGCCCATTTGTATGACGTGGTCTGCTCCGTGGACGACGACCCGGCCAAGCAGGGCTGCAAAATCCAGCGAATCCCGGTGGCGGGTATGGTTCGTGACATTCCAAAGCTGGTGGAGCGTTATGGAATCAGGGTGATTCTGCTGGCCATACCTCATGCCACAGGTAAGGAAAAGCGGCGCGTTTCCAGCATCTGTGCCAAAACAACCTGCGAATTAAAGAAAATCCCAGACCTCTTTGACTTTGATGAAAACGAAGCAGACCATGCCCCGGCTCTTGTTTCGCGGATAGAGGACGTAAGCGTGGAGGATTTGCTGGGCCGCGATGTGGTTGACATCAAACGTTTTAAGACGAAATATTTGGCGGGCCAAACCGTGCTGATAACAGGCGCGGGGGGCACAATCGGCTCGGAGCTGTGCCGGCAGGTGGCGGCCCACGGCGCGGCGCGTATCGTAATGCTGGACGTGGTGGAAAACGGCCTCTACGCCATCGAGCAGGAATTGCTATTCAAATTCGGCAATACGCCCCAGGTAGTTGCGGAAGTGTGCAATATCCGCGAGGAATCCCGCCTTGGGGCCGTTTTCGCAAAATACAAGCCTGACCTGGTCTACCACGCAGCCGCCCACAAGCATGTCCCCCTAATGGAAACAGCCCCCGAAGAGGCTGTGAAAAATAATATCTTGGGCACGCTTAACGTGGCCCGGGCCGCCGATACTTACGGCGTAAAACGCTTTGTGCTGATTTCCAGTGACAAGGCCGTCAACCCCACCAATGTCTACGGCGCGACCAAGCGCGTCTGTGAAATGATAGTCCAAACCCTCAATCCCCAAAGCACGACGGAGTTTGTATCCGTGCGCTTCGGCAATGTCTTGGGCGCGAACGGCTCCGTTATTCCGCTTTTTAAAGCGCAAATCGCCGCAGGGGGCCCCGTGCGCGTCACCCACAAGGAAATCATCCGCTACTACATGACCGTTTCCGAGGCCGTGTCCCTTGTAATGTCCGCCGGGGAAATGGCTAAGGGCGGCGAAATCTTCGTCCTAGACATGGGCGACCCCATAAAAACCCTCGACCTGGCCGAAATGTTAATCCGCCTTTCCGGCTACGAGCCCTATAAGGAAATCCCCATAGAAATTACCGGCCTGCGCCCCGGCGAAAAACTCTATGAAGAACTCCTCATGGCCGAGGAGGGCCTCAAGACCACTTCCAATAAAAAAATCTTTGTGGGCCGCCCCATTGATATCAATCCCGACTATCTATTTGATTCGCTAAATCTGCTAAAGGATGCGGCAATTTCCTCCTCGGAAACCTCCCGCACAGCAATGCTGGACAAGCTGCGGGAAATCGTGCCAGGGTTTAGTGCCCCAGCTTTAAATGCTCTATAACAGTGCGTCCCTCAAAATCCCGGGAAAGTGCTGACTCCGCGCTTCTGGAGCGCGTCGCCTAGCCCTTTCGACCGGGCCAATGCGCTATGCGGCAACGCGAATCAGCTTCGCTGAAAGCCGACCACGCCCCCAAGACCGATGAAAATTGATTTCCGTGGTGGCTTTGCTTTGTGGACGGACAGGCCTTCAAAAATGTGTTAAGACTTTGTAAAATAGATAAAAAATTGATATTTACGGAGGTGCAAAATGCAATTATTAACAGCATCATGTTACAATTTGGATGTAATTTGCTTGCTCAACGCATTTACAGCAGACAACTACTATACAAGCAGGCACAAAGAAGTTTTTGACGCATGGTATCCACGGTTGAGCGAAGAAAGAAAAACAAGAATACGAGAATTGGTTAATAGGCAAGGGAATGCAATGCTCTCACCGACTATCACACTTTTCATATCTTCACTTGAAAATTTTAATACAAGAAATCTTGTGGAAATGTTAGGTAGCTTTGACGAAATCGAAGCATCCATGAACAGAACCCAATATACTTTTCATAAGAATGAGTTTGAAGAGCAATTTTCACGGTTCAAAAATATAATTATTCCTCTCATTTCTGAACTTGAAGACAAAGGATTCCGTGAATATTGGGAAGAAAATTGGTTACCGAAGGTACA
This sequence comes from Defluviitaleaceae bacterium, assembly GCA_009788085.1. Taxonomy (GTDB): domain Bacteria; phylum Bacillota; class Clostridia; order Lachnospirales; family WQUN01; genus WRAH01. Next base: position 3,928 of record WQSB01000015.1, on the reverse strand, counting down.
AAAAAAATGTACCGAGATAGACAGCCAGTTAATTGATTTCAAAATGGACGAAGCGTTGCAGCCCTTCGGTGATATTGATAATGCCGATTGCACTATATACCTCTCTGCTTTTACGGACCCATTAGGGATAAAACTATGTGGTAGTAACCTTATCACAGACATTAGATATTCATTGGATATTATTTTGTCGAATGCTACGCACGAGCTATTTCATCCGCCGTATAACCATGAAAAAGTGCATGACTCTGTGCAGGCGTTATTTAATAAGCCGTGGGTAAAAAAAGCCTTCGACAGCCAATCCCCCAATTCCGGTTATGGCACGATGGAAGGCTTCATTGAGGAAAATATAGTTGAAGCCCTGGGGATTTACCTCGCTGTTAAACTGGGTGCAACCATAGAGCCGTATGAATATTTCAAAAATCATGATGGTGGTTCGCACGTTGTTTCACCGCATTTTTACAAATATCTGTGTGAAAATGAGAAAATGCGGGAACAGTCTTTTGAAGATTACTTTATTGACTTCGTCACTTCACTAGCCTAACGCGCATAGTGTGGTAAGTCCACAGCTACCGCCTGCACAAGTTTTCCCTTACATCAAGTTCGCTTGGGCGGACAAGCCTGTAAAAATGTGCTGCAATTTTGTAAGGCAAGCGGACTAAAATTATATTTGCAAGGGGTGCATACAGTGCAAAGAATAGTTTTTTTGCGGCATAGCGAACCTGATTACTCGTTTGTTAGGGAAAGGAAATATATCGGTCATGGGCTTGATTTAGCCCAGCTAACCGAAAATGGTATTAAAATTGCTGAAAATACTTCATTTGATAATAGATTAGATAATGCTGAAATAATAATTTCTTCTCCGTATACACGGGCCTTGCAAACAGCGGCGATTATATCTAAAAATAGGCAGTTGGATATAAAAATAGAAGTAGATTTACATGAATGGATGCCCGATTTATCTTTTCAATATTCGTCCAAGGAAGAATCATTAAAAGCAAGTGAATTATGTACGAAGCATAAAGGGGTATGCCCAAACAATAGCCAAATAAAATTTGAAAACCTCATTGACGTATTTAACCGCGCTAAAAACGCGCTTTTGTGTTATAAAAAATATAAAAAAATTGTTGTTGTGACGCATTGTATTGTTATGCGTCAATTTTCTTTTGCACCTGAAATACCTTTCTGTGGAATATCGGAAATTGATTTTGACGAGTCATTTTCGTGGGTAGGATTTAAGTCGGATTAGCGGAGGACAAGTATGTCAGCAAAAAAAAGGCTGAAAGTCTACACAAGAAAGTTAATACATTTATTTTGTCCTGTGTGGGTTCAGACGGATACCCATTGACGAAAGCAGTTTTGCCGGCCAAGTACAGAGAGTCGTTGAGCGAGATTTATTTTTGTACAAATACATCCTCTAAATTTGTAGCCGACATGAGTATCAAGGAAAAATATTGGCAGAATATGTTCAAAAATGCCTATCCGCAAAAATCTTTTACAGACCCTGGCTTCTGTGTTCTAAGGTTTTCTCCAATTTCAGGAAGATTTTATGCGGATTTCACACTTGAAGATTTTGAGATTTAATACTGCTCTCAATAAACATAGCGAAATATCCCTTCATTCGCGCTCAAGGAAAAAAGAACGAGATAAATGCTTGATATACAGCGCATTAACCGCTCACTCTTCTTCTGAAAATGCTTTTGACTGATTACGCCTGGAGTGAACAATGTGCGTAATATAGGCCGTTTGATTGATAATACGGTAATACGTGATAAATGGGCTGGCAATCAATCTGCGGTATCCGGGTGGCAGAAAGGGGAATTCACCTTTTGATAATTCTATGCCAATAAAAGGATTATCCTCTAACTGGCACGCCCTTGCCTCAAGATTGTCAACCATTTTTAGTGCCGCATGTGTGTTATCTTCCGCCATATATGAAAAAACTTGCCGGAGCTGTGCGTTTGGCCTCCATTAGTTCAATTGTCAGTCTCAGGCGGCTAATCATATCATTGTATGCTTCATGGCTCATCACAACAAGGTCACTTTCGCCATTCCTTGTTATCAGTATAGGCTCGTCCATTTCTCGGCACAGAGACGAAAATGCGTTGTAGTCGCTACGTATTACAGACGAAAGTCTAGCGGTTAAAGCCCTAGAGCCAATAAATGCGTTCATGTCATCACCTCATATGGCATTTTGTTGTCATTATTTTGCCATGTGCAGTGACGGTGAGCAACCATATATAGCGATTTCAGTTGAAAAGGGTGAAGTCGAGTGATGCCGTGACTGCACCGGTGATGGCGTCAACTATTATTTCGTGGCGGGAGTTCCAGTGGACGCCGTCCCAGAAGGTGAAAGCCCATACAAGGCGGCCGTCTACGATTTCGGCACTTTGCATCCAACTGATACGGGGACGGTTAAGCCCGGCAAAGTCAAGGGCTATGGCGCGGGCTTCTTGGGCGGATACGGGATGGCTGTCTGCGAAAGCGGCTTTGCCACCGGCCCAAGCGGTCATTTCATCGCCAAGGGCTTCCATTTGCGCGCCTAAGTATTCCATTTCTTGGCCTAGTGCGGCCATTTCGTCAAAGGACATCCTCGCGCCCAGGATGGACATTTCTATTCCCAATGCGGTCATTTCGAGGCTTAGGTCATTCATTTCGTCACCAAGGACAAGCAGCATTTCGCGGGCTTCCAAAAATTCCTGCACGGTAGTTACGGGGTGCGATGGGACGTCCAGTCTCGGAAGCCTGATGTCAAGTGCGTCCAGTCTCGGGGGCATGATATCCGGCGGCGGGACTAAGTCCGGGGGAGGTATCCGCCCATTCTCAAAATCAAACGGGATGCTGGCGTCAAAACCTGCTTGAGGTTCTGGAATCGGCGGTATTTCAACCACGGGGATACTATCCTCGGGCTGTGCCGCGTCGGCTTGATTGAGCATCAGCCCCGCGCTTAAAATTATTGCCAGCACAATTGCAGCCATCGTCATGGCTCTGCTGCGTTTTTTGAAATTCAACACATTTTTCACTCTCCCTTTTATATTGCCCTCGCCGAAAGCAAGGGGCGATACTGTTATGAATCGGGCTTCAGCCGCAAGCGTTATCAGCGACATGGAGTAATTTGCCTTTGTGGCCTCAATGCCCATTTCCCTTAAAACACGCTCGTCGCAAGCCATTTCCATGTCCGCGCCCGTCAGGCGGAACGCCAGCCACACAAGGGGATTAAACCAATGTACGCACAGAATCAAGTACGCCGCGAATTTTATAATATGGTCGCGCCGCCGTATGTGAATTTTCTCGTGCAGAACAACGTATTCACGCTCCTGGGCAGTCAGCCCAAGGGGAAGGTAAATTTTCGGCGAGAAGAAACCCAGCACAAACGGGGATTTTATGTTGCCGGATTCATAGATATTTGGCCCGTCCGGGGAGCGGACGGCTCCGCGCATTTTTCGCTTAATATAGACAATTCCATCGAGAATGGGTTCAGTCATCGCGCAAAAACACCGCCGACGCAGTCGCGGCTTGCGCTCGACTTCACCGTTCTCGATTGAAATTGCTATAATATAGTAGGAAACTATACCGTGCAGAAACATCACCGCCACACCCAGAAGCCATATATGCGCGGCGATTTCATACCACGAGGGGAGGCTTCCCTCTCCGTAAAGCAGGGCGGAATCCATTGCCTCGCCATGTGTGATTGACGCCGGAACGAACCCGGGCGAGGCACTGGATGTAATCGGCTGCGCGGCGAACGGGATAATACTCCACACGCTTTCGATGGAAAACGGTACAATCAGCCGAACCGCCACAATTACCCACAGGCAATACGACACGATTTTGGGGGCCTTTTTAAGCATCAATGAAACATAGAAAAAACGGCAGTAATTTCCAGTTTTAAGGATAGGCTCTCGCCGTCTTTGTCCTTATTTTACTGGAT
>WQSB01000014.1 GCA_009788085.1 Defluviitaleaceae bacterium | reverse complement strand
GCCGGGCGGTGGCACTTGTCCTCGTCCGACGTACTAATCACGCGACTTTGCTAAACGCGCTTTCACATTCCCGAGGCCTACCGGAGTGACCGCTGTTTAGGCGGGTTTCACTACTAGCTATACCCATGACAAATAGGTTGTCCGTGGAACTCCCGGACAGTCATTTGCCCCGCCGTTCCGCCACATGCGATGCCCTACAATATGGGCGGAAGCATCGTATAAATTAGTGAGTTGAGAATTTCCCAGAAGCAGCTCGCAAAGGAAACCAAAAGAATCTATAGCCTCTTGGGTCGGAAGTGCCGGAGCTCTAAAGTCCCCCGCAAATGCAATGTGGATTGACCGGATATTGGGAGAGGGGCGTACATTAAGAGGATTTCCCGCGCCGTTTGAGCGCGCATGTATGGGAACAAGCTGCCAAATTGAACCATCCCCTCTAATTAGGAAATGATAGCCAGCGCGCGTCCAAACAGAGCCATCCGAACGGTTTGTCCACCAATTATTAACGCTTGCGATGGACGGATTTTGGCCGGAAACCGTGTGGTGAACTGTGATTCGATCGATATCCGTCAATTGTCTTTCGATTCCTAGGTTATGGCCCATTGATTGTAGCTGCTGAATAACTCTTTCATGTGCAATTTGCCCGTTATTGATTAACACGCTTGCTGCAGGCCTTTTTAATCCGGTGTTCTGCTCAACCAGCGAATTAAAATATTCGGCGTCTACCAAATAATCAAATCCGCCGAGAGCCTCATCCGAAGGGCTTTCTGCCCTTCTTATAAATTGTGGGGCAAGATGTGTCCCAAAAAATGAAGCAACAAACATCCTTTTTAAGTTTGCGACCTTGAAAAATCCAGGCCTGATTTTAGATTTTGCCATAATAGCAGTTACCTCCTCGTATCGTGTGATGCGCCTATCATAAATTACACGTATCGTGATGTCAATAGCAGTGAGCTCTATGATTCAAAAAAACACCTGACACGGATTGAAAATTATGACAAAACTTGGTATGCTTGACAAACGCGGTACATATTAAAATTTCGGGGGTAGTTATGGCAAAGTATATAATGGCGTTTGACCAAGGAACTACCAGTTCGCGATGTATACTTTTTGACAGGGGCGGGAACATCAAAAGCATGGCGCGGAAGGAATTTAAGCAGATTTTCCCGCAGCCGGGCTGGGTGGAGCATGACCCGATGGCAATCTGGTCTAGCCAAATTTCGGTGGCGGCGGAAGCCAAGGCAAAAATCGGCGCGGCGGCGGCGGATATTGCTGCAATTGGGATTACGAATCAGCGGGAAACGACCATTTTATGGGACAGGCATACGGGCAAGCCAGTTTACAACGCGATTGTGTGGCAGTGTCGCCGGACAAGCGAATATTGTGATTCGCTAAAGGCAAGGGGTTATGACAAAATTATCAAGGAAAAAACGGGGCTTATAGTTGACGCATATTTTTCGGCCACGAAGGTGCGCTGGATTTTGGAAAATGTCCCCGGTGCACGGGCCGCCGCCGAGAAGGGCGATTTGCTTTTTGGGACGGTGGACACCTGGCTTGTTTGGAACATGACCCAGGGGAAAATTCACGTAACGGATTATTCCAATGCATCCCGCACGATGATGTTTAATATCCACACCTTGGAATGGGATGACGAAATCCTAAAAGAGCTGGGAATTCCGCCCCAAATTTTGCCGGAGGTTAAGCCCTCAAGCTGCCTGTACGGTTATGCCTCGCCAGCCAAATTGGGCGGGGAAATTCCCATCGCCGGCATCGCCGGGGACCAGCAGGCCGCACTTTTTGGCCAGTGCTGCCACGAGGCCGGCATGGTGAAAAATACTTATGGCACGGGTTGCTTCATATTAACCCATACGGGCGAAAAGGCCATTGATTCGAAAAACGGCTTGCTGACCACCATTGCTTGGGGGCTTGACGGCAAAGTCGAATACGCCCTTGAGGGTAGCGTTTTTATCGCGGGGGCGGCGATTCAGTGGCTTAGAGACGGCTTGCAATTGATTGATAATGCCACCGCCACGGAGGCCGCCGCCGCAAGTGTGGACGACACAAACGGCTGCTATGTAGTGCCCGCTTTTGTGGGGCTGGGCGCGCCTTATTGGGACCAATACGCCCGGGGGATTATCGTCGGGCTGACCCGGGGAGTGGAGCGGGCTCATTTGATTCGCGCCACGGTGGAGTCGCTGGCCTACCAAAGCTATGACGTGATTAAGGCCATGGAGGCCGACGCCGGTATAAATCTAAAGGCCATCCGGGTTGATGGCGGCGCGGCGGCCAATGATTTCTTAATGCAATTCCAATCGGATATTCTGGGCGTTGACGTAGTACGCCCCGCCATCATCGAAAGCACCGCCCTTGGCGCGGTGTATCTTGCCGGGTTGGCCGTAGGCTTCTACGCCGACCGCCAGGATATCCGAAACAATGCCCGTGTAGACAAAACCTTCACCCCGCAAATGCTTCCCGACATCCGCGCAGGGCTAATCGACGGCTGGCAAGAGGCTGTTAAGAGGTCTTTTGGGTGGGTTAAGCCATAAGCATTGAAATATCTTAGGAAAAGGGGCGTATAACATGGTTTGGAGTTCTAAGTACGAAACAGGCAATGAAATTGTGGATAACGACCACAAAGAAATTTTCGGATTAGTAAAAAAGGTTCTGGACGAGGCTTTTGCCAACAGAAAGGAAAAGGTTGATACGTCAATAACTTTTTTGGTTGAGTACACCCTCCGTCATTTCAACAACGAAGAGCGGCTGATGGAAATGTTCGACTATCCCGCAGACGAAGCCGACATACACAAGAAACAACACAGCAATTTCGCCAAAAGCGTAACAGCCCTCCACGAAAAAATCCGCGAACAAGGCGACACAATGGATATAGGCATTGAGGTAAACAACACCATCGTAGACTGGCTAATAAAACATGTGCTGGGCAGCGACATGCTTCTTGCCATCCATTGCAAAGGGGCTTCATGAGGCAAGCCCCTTTTGTACATATTTCTCCAAAATAGGCGCACAATACCTTTGAATAAACTTCGGAGGGTTGTCGCTTATGAAAAAGTTGTTTTTAATAACATGTATGGCTTTGTGTGTTTCCGGTGCGGTGACAGTTCGCGGCGAGGAAAAACCGCCCGAGAACCCAACTGTGGAGGCTCGGGGGGCGGTTTTGATGGATGCGGAAACAGGGCGGGTCTTGTGGGGGAAAAATGAGCATACTCCCTTGGCGATGGCCAGCACCACAAAAATAATGACTGCGGTGCTGGTGCTTGAAAGCGACCGGATGGAGGACGTCGTAACGGTTTCGGCAAAAGCCGCAGCCGCGCCCAAGGTGAAAATGTACCTGAGCCCCGGAGAGAAAATCCGGCTGGGGGATTTAACGCTGGCGTTGATGTTGGAGTCCTCCAATGACGCGGCGATAGCCATTGCGGAGCATTTGAGCGGCTCCGTGGAAGCATTTTGTGCGGAGATGACCGCAAAAGCGCGTCAGCTTGGGGCACAGAACACGATTTTCGAGACGCCAAACGGCCTTGATGCGGGCGACCATCATTCCACGGCCTATGATTTGGCACTTATAACCCGCTACGCTCTTACCGTCCCGGGCTTTATAGAGCTTACAAACACCCGCTCGGCGAATTTTTCAAGCGATAAGCGCGGTTATTCCATGCATAACAAAAACAGGCTTCTGAACGAATTTCCCGGTGCCAACGGCGTAAAAACCGGCTTCACCAACAAGGCCGGCCACTGCTTCGTGGGCGCGGCCAAGCGCGAGGACATGCAGCTGATTTCGGTGGTACTGGCCTCCGGCTGGGGCGCGGGCGGGCGCGCTCAAAAATGGACGGACACCAAAGAGGTTCTCAACTTCGGGTTTAATAATTTCGAATTTGTAACCGTTATAACCGCCGAAGAAACCGCCGGGCAGATGCCCATAACCCGCTCCCGCAGCGATTCCGTGGACTATGCCTTTACCTGCGGCGTCCGCGCACCGCTGGCCGGTCACGAAAAAGACGATGTTTTCGTGGAATTTTACGTTCCCGTTAGCCTTCAGGCACCGGTTGCCGCCGGAGATTTGGTCGGCAGCGCGCGGGTGTTTATCGGCGAAAAGTTTTTCCGCGAAGTTCCTCTGACAGCTACGGCAGACGCCGCCCGTCACGACTTCAAAACGTCGCTGGAAAAAATTCTGAATAACTGGCTCGGGCTTGTGACCACCGAAGAGGTGAACATTATTTTGCCGGAACTATTCGAGTAGCCAATACTCCGCCAGGCTGATTAAATCCCGGTAGTCGTAGAGGGTAGTCAAAGTGAATTTTTGGCCGTCGCGCTCGAAGACTAAGATGCTTTGTATAGGGCCCTCCGTCAAAAATGCGGTTGTGCCCGCAATATCCAGTCGGGTGTAGGAGTCCGGTGGGAGGTAATCGTCAGCCGGGAGACCCGTTCTTGTTATCACTGTATGCCCTCCGCTTTCTAAAACGGCCGTGGAGTGGTCTGCATAAATCATCCGCCAGCCCTCCGGCACGGATGGCGGCCACATGCCGGCTTCCGCGATGGTATCCTCCCAAGTGCCGCCCGCCCAAACGTCGTCACCCGTGGCCCGATCCGTATCCCATTGGTATTCCTGGCCGGCACCCACGGTGGGTGGGGGCGCGGCATCCATGACCGGCGGAGGCATAGCGGGCGCGACCATTTCGTCCGGAGCTTCGGTTTCCGGAGCGGGAAGCATTGCACCGGGAGGTGGTGCGCCCGGGGCAGGAGGAGATGCCGGAGCCGGAGGCATTGCCGTCACCGGAGCTCCCGCCGATGGGGCAACGTACCCGTCTGCCCGACTAAAATTATCTGACTGAAAAAAGAACATTGTAGCGGCAAAGATGATTAACGCCACAGAGGCCGCAATCGAGACAATCCGGCGTCCGCGCCAGACCGTGCGGGGGGCAGTCTTTTTCCGGGCGAGGGCGGCGGACATTTTTGCGTCCAGACCGTGCAAGGGGTCTTCCGAGTTTTCCAAGTCAATCCGCTCGCGCTGGTATTCCTCACCTTTTTCCTGTACATATTGGACGGCTAGGTTTTTTAAAAAATCCTCGTCTGTTTTCATGACTGACTCACCCCTTTCGCCCATTCGGTCAATTTCTTTTTGGCCCTAAAAAGCCGCACCGTTACGTTGTTTTCGGTAATGCCCAATATTTGTGCGATTTCCTTATGCTGCAAATCGTGGGCGTATTTTAATAGAAAAACGGACTTTAGTTCTTCACTCAGCCTGTCAAGCAGTCCGGCCGCACGTTCAGCCTCATCCTTTACGGCTACCGTTTCTTCCATATCAAAATTATCCGCCCGGTCGTATTCCCTCTCACCAAAATCCGCCGGCTGGCTTTTCTTCTCGCGGTGATACTGCGTAATAGCCAGATTCCTCACAATCGTAACCAAAAATGCAGCAGTCTTGCCGGAATCCGGGTCGTCTATTTTGTGCAAATTCCTTAAAACCCTTATAAACGCTTCGCTGGTTATATCCTCCGCAAGCGCGCGGTCTTTTAAAATAGTATATGCCTTGTGCCACATCAGGCGTTTGTATTTTTCATACAAATACTCAAACACCGCCCACCCCCTTAATACACTTATTTTTTGGCTCGAATATTACATTATAAGCCCAACTTGAGGATACCATATTTCTTCCAACTAAAAAAGCCGGAGGAATCCAAGTCATGGAAATCAATTTTCATCCGCCATGTGGAAAATGTGGCATAACAAATAATTTCAGCGATGCTTTAATGGCTTGCTTTCAAACGTAATAAATATAGCCGCTATTCAGAGATATTTCATCCTGATTAGCGGCTATATTTTCAATCAATTGTGGCTAATCCAAGAGGCCGTTGTAAATCTTTAACTAAACAGCTCCATCCTCGTAATTACAGCCGTGGCCACCACCCCGGCTACAACTAGCGCGAAAACGGCGGCCAGAAGCACGGCCCCTGCCGCCGCGTCCTTGGCGATTTTGGCAAGTGGGTGGGGCTTTCCGCCGGTGACTAAGTCTACAATTGCCTCAACGGCGGTGTTGACCAGCTCCATGGACAGCACAAAAAATATGGCAAACCCCACCATTGCAAAGTGCCAAGCGTCTACCCGGAAGACTATGCACGCGATTACCGCCGCGATTGCAAAAAAAATTTGGATTCGAAAGTTTCTTTCCCGTGCGGCGGTGGCGCGGATTCCCGCAAACGCATAACGGAAGGACTCCGGCCAGCTACGGCTTTTTCGGCTTTTTTTCATCGCGGCAACCCCACTTTTGTAAGAATCTCTTCTTGAATTTTTATCATATTGACCTCATCCTCCGGCGTCTCATGGTCGTATCCCAACAAATGCAGAAGCCCGTGGACAGTAAGAAAGGCCAGCTCCCGTTCGAGAGAATGGCCGTATTCCGCCGCCTGAGACTTGGCGATTTCCACGCAGATGGCGATATCGCCGATAAATTTGTTGCAGGCAGAAAAACTGTCGCCACAGGACGCCGGGAACGAAAGTACATCCGTAGGCGCGTCCTTTTGGCGGTATATATTATTCAACTCGCAAATTTCTTCTACTGTTACGAACAAAAGGTCTAGCGCGAAGTCCTTGTTTTTGCCCTCGCGGCGCAAGACCTCTAAAATTGCCTGCCGCAAAATCACGCGGAAGGGCATTGGCAATGAGGAGATGCCGCGTTCATCCCAGCAAACGTGTAAACACCGGTATCCTTTATGTTCGGAAATGACGCGGCTGCGGCGGTCGTTGAGGCGGGAAATGCCGCGCATATGTTTGCCCATGTACGTGTATCGGCGGCTCATGCGGTTTTTCACACTTTTTCTCCGGCGGGCTCAGGCGCGGAGGCAGGCTCGGGTTTTGGATAGGCAATGCGCTCGTGATACATACCCTTGAGTACGCGGAAGAAGCTTTGCTCAATTACATTGACGTCGCGAATGCTGAGTTCGCTGTCGGCAAGCTGGCCGTCATTGAGTTTCCCGCGGATAATAAAACGAATCGTTTTTTCTACCTCGTCTACGGATTTTATTTTGGGAATCATACTGCGCACGGCGGCCTCGACGGAATCGGCAAGCATAACGCAGGCCGACTCCCGGGTTTGCGGAATGGTAAAGGGGTATCGGAAATCTTTTTCATCCACTTGGAGACTATTCTCTTTAGCCTTTGAAAAAAAGAACTGCATCAGCGTCGTACCGTGATGCTCTTTGATAATATCCCGCACAAACTGCGGCAGACGGTGCTCCCCGGCAAGGGTGAGGCCGTAGGAAACATGACTCATAATCAGCTGCGCGCTGTTAATAGGGTCAAGATGGTCGTGTGGGTTTTCGCCGTCCAAGTTTTCCGCAAAATAGTGGGGAAATTTCAGCTTGCCCACATCGTGGTAATAGCCTCCAACTCTGGCGGCATGGGCGTTCGCGCCGATATCATAGGCCGCGGTTTCGGCCAAGTTGGCCACAATCAGCGAGTGGTGATATGTGCCGGGGGCTTCAATTGTAAGCCGGCGCAAAAGCAAATTTGTGGGGTTGGTTAAATCCAGCAGCTTTACGGGGGTTACAACGCCAAAGAAGGTCTCCCAGAAGGGCAAGCTTCCCATACACACAATCACCGTGAGCAAGCCGTTAATTGCGGCAAACCCGGCAGTTGTAAACAGAGCCTGCATATCGGAAAACGCGGCGTTACGTTGGATAATCAAGGTAATGGCCACCATCAGTGCGAATTGCAGCGCGAACAATAAAAGCCCCACCAAAATGACCTTGGTGCGCTCGGTGGTGAAGCGTGAGAACAAGCAAATAAGAATCCCCGCCACGGTGTAGAACATTAAAAACGTCAAGTCGCCCTCCACCACAAAATAGAGAATAAACACCAGCGACAGCGTAAGAACTATAGCCGCGCGGCGGTCAATTAGAATCGATACCAGCATAGGAAAGATTAATATAGGAAGAAACGTAAACGACACGTCGCGAAGAGTCCACACCAGCACCAGCGTAAGGGAGAACAGCGTAAACAGAAGCATGGCTTCTTTTTTATTTTCCAAAATACTTGGACGATAGAACGCCAAATACATTAAAGAGGCCATAAACAGCACGGCCGCCAAAAAAAACACCCCAAGCAACGGATAAAGGTTGTCCAAAATGGAATCGGGCGCAAGCATATCCAGCTCCGAAAGCAAAGCATAGATTTCCTCGGTGACAATCCAGCCGATGCCCAGCAGCACCTCGTTTTCATACACAATTACCGGGTCGTAATTTGCTAAAGCCTGCTCCCGGTTTTGGCGGTTGCGCTCCTCGTCGGGGATGGCGTTTGGCCTAAGCTGATGCAAAATTATATGATGGGCAAGCTCGTCGGAGGCGCGGTCAAATTGAAAGGGATTTAAACCGCGCTCGATATTTCTGCTTACGATATAGTCGATTTCGTCAAAGGCGTTTTGAGTTTGAACCGCGTAGGCTACATCCTCTACCGCTCTCCAAAACTGCCCAAAATGGTCGTTTGTCATACTGACGATTAATTGCTGATGCGCCTCGTTAAAGGGAATGGGCAATCTCACAAAATACCCAAAGGTTCTGCCCTGCCATTCCGGCTGGGGCGGATGCAACGGAATCACCGGCATGGGTGGAGGCGGCAAATCGTTGGCAATAGCCTCGTTGTACTCAATATTCCACGCGGCGCGGGCGGCGTCGGCGTCGGCGTCCATTGCGGCCACAATCGCGTCCCGTTCGTCTATACTGGTCTGTAGCTCATTGCGCTCCAGCGTGTATCGCGTTCTTATGGATACAAGCTCTTCCTCCAAAATATCCAAATTATTGGCCACCAACGTCCACTCGCTTAGGTCGGGCGTAAGAAACTGCGTCAGACCGTCCGCCAGAATCCGAGCGTTCTCGCGGTTGGCCTCCGTGGCGATTTCGTTCACAACGTCCCGGGGCGCGAGGACAACTATGTCCGACCGCATCCCCACGGCCATCGTCAGCCCCGCGCTGAAATACGCGCCTGTAGTGATTGCCGCTGCCGTCATCCCAAAGGCCAGCAATATAAATATCAAATAAAATAATCGCTTGCGCACACTTATCCTCGCTTTGCGCGGCTGACGCGCTTTAATTTGTATGCGGCGCGGGCCGCTTGTTTATCGTAAGCGTTAATTATTTTCTGTACAAGAGGGTGACGCACCACATCGCGGTGAGTCAGGTGGCTGATGCCGATGTCGTCGATGCCTTCGAGTATACGAATGGCCTCTTTCAGGCCGGAGGTTTTTCCGTCGGGGAGGTCTATTTGCGTAATATCCCCCGTGATTGCAGCCTTAGAGCCCATACCCAGGCGTGTGAGAAACATTTTCATTTGCTCAGGGGTTGTATTCTGGGCCTCATCCAGCACAATGAAGGAGTTGTCCAAGGTGCGCCCGCGCATATATGCCAGCGGCGCGACCTCAATGAGATTGCGCTCAAGATTACGCTGAAAAGCCTCCGCGCCCATGATGTCGTGCAAAGCGTCATACAGCGGGCGCAGGTAGGGGTCTACCTTCTGCTGTAAATCCCCGGGCAAAAAGCCCAGCTTTTCCCCTGCTTCAATGGCCGGCCGTGTGAGAATTATACGATTCACCTGCCCGGCGCGGAACGCCGTAATAGCCATCGCCATGGCCAAGTAGGTCTTGCCTGTGCCCGCCGGCCCGATGGAGAACACTATCGTATTTTTGCGGATTTGGTCAATGTACTTTTTTTGACCTACGGTTTTGGGCTTTACCGGGCGGCCGCTGATTGTATTGCAAATCGTATCGTCGCTTAAGGTGGCCAATTGCTCAATGGGAACAAGATGCTCATCCTCCAGCGCGGCTATGGAATAATTCACCTGTTGGTCTGTGATGGATTCTCCCTTTTTTGCCAAGGCCGTCAAATGTCGCAGAACCTTCTCCGCCTTTGATGGCTTCGCCGCAGGCGTGTTGGTCATAATCTGCACACCGTCGTCCCTGTTTACAATCGTTACCGAAAAGGCTTGCTCGATTTTTTTAATATGCTCGTCCAACTTGCCGAATACATTGTGCATCAGCCCATTGGGAATTTCCAAGGGTTTTTTGTCGTAATCCAAATAAAAACTCTCCTTTTACTGTGCAGGCGGTTGCGGTTGCTCCGGAGTCGGCACGGTGATTGGCACCTGCTTGTCAATGCGCTCATGGGTGGTAATCAATGCGGTTACGATTAGGGCATCGGGGGTTTCTTGAAATTCCACCTGGCGACCTACAATGTCGATTCCGAAATCAAACTCGCGGATTATCCGGCTCGTTATCAAACGCTCGGCAAGGTCGCGGGCTTCTTCGGGAGTGCGGGTGCGTGGCTGGGGTGTGAATTCCATGTAATGCTCGGTGATTAGCACAAAGGGCAGCGGGTAGTTGCCGCTGGCACCAATTTGATGCCTCGTGGTTATTCTATCATACGAATTGAAGGAATTTCCACCGCTTGGTAAAGTTATACGCCTATTTCCCACGAAAAGCAACTGTAAAGAGTGAGAATTTGCGGTTCTGCCGGTGAAAATTTTCTCTTCGTAAGCAAACGGGACGGAAAATTCGATGGGATGGTAGCGTCGTGCCCATATCTCCGCATAGGCGTGGACGTAAACAAGAGCCGTTCCGGGTGTATCGGGCTCGAGCTCAAGGATTCCGCTTACCAGCATGTCGCCCGGGCGCACTACGTCGTTTTGCCGTACCATCGGCGCGCCCGCCCCGGTGACTATGGCGGTTATTAGTCCCTCGGATGTGGCAATTACATGGGTTGGGCTTTGCCGGTCAAGGAGCTCTTGTGACGGCAGTGCCTCCGCTATTAGAATTGTTGTGCGTGTTCCGCGTGTATGTACGTCCGCCCAGCTTACTTCCGGGAAATTATTTAATATGGCCCGCTGAAGCTCCCTGTCGTCCAGCCGGAATTTCAGTGCGCCGGTCCGAAGGCCCTGCTCCTCCAGAAATGCCATTACCGTGTCTTGATGAAGAAAGTCGTTGCCCTCGATTTCGATGCGCCATATAAATGAAGAAAGCACAAAAAGCCCCGTCAGAAAAAACAAAATCCCGCCCACCAGAAGCTTGCGTTTGCGGTATCGGTGCAAAATAAAGGGCAGGCCGTTTTTTTGAATAATCTTTGTGCGGCATTTTGTTTTTCTGGCACAGCCCTTTAGTTTTTTAAACCCATTTATGCTTACGTTAAGCTCCACGCCCTTGGGCGTGCGCTCCACGTCCCACAGATACACCCCTCGGTATGCCGCCATATTCAAAAAACGCTCCACCGAAAAACCCGTAACGGCAAGCCTTACATATCCCTTGGTGAATTGCCATATTCCCAGCATCGCGCCAACCCCTCATGCATATTTGATTTCCGCTATGCGCCCGGAGATTAATAAATTCTCTGTGGTGATTTGCCGAAGCTTTAACATTTCACCCTCTATTATCATCAAACCCTCCTTTGTGCCTATACGCAGCCTTGTATCCGTAAATTCCAGAATATTTTTGTAATTTTCAATACTAACCTCGCCCCGCCCCGTTGCCATCACAAGGGGCATATCCAGCGCGATTTCCTTCGGCACGGACAACGCTCCCGCCATTTTTTCCTTTATACGAAACAAGCTGACCCCCGCCTTTGCTGTAGCATAGTAAATTTATGCCTTATTGGGCGAGTATATACCAACATCAAAACGGTGAAAGGCATTGCAATATGATTCCGGAATAAACCCCGGGGGCTTGTCATATATTTTTCCATATATAGGAGGTGGGGAAATGTTATTTCGGGTTGCCGGGGCACTGGCCGTAATGATTGGCTCGGTGGGGCTGGGGCTGTACTACGCCGCAAAGGAAAGCTTCCGCGTGCAGGATTTGCTTGAGTTCAAAAAGGCCCTTTTGATTCTTTCGTCGGAAATTGAATACATGCGCTCGCCGCTGGCGGTGGCCTGCGCGAATATCGCAAAACGGACAAGCCTTGGCGCGCAACGTCTCTTTGGCCGCTTCTCCGAAGCCCTTACCGGCGGCGACGGCGAAACAGCCTATCAATTGTGGTTGGCGTCCATGGAAAAGGTGCGCGAGCGTTGTTTTTTTGCCGAAGAGGACTGGTCGGTCATAGAAGGTTTTGGCAAAACCTTGGGTTATTTGGACAAGCAGATGCAACAAAACGCTATAACCTACGCCGTAAACTACATCGACGAAAAAGCCGCCGCCCTTCAAATACAGTCGGATAAAAACAGGCGAATGTACCGTAGTCTGGGCGTAATAGGCGGCCTGCTGATTACCGTAGTGCTATGGTAAGGGGGGCTTAAGTATGGAGATAGGTGTTTTATTCCAAATTGCGGCGGTGGGGATTTTAGTGGCCGTGCTGAATCAGGTTTTGGAAAGAAGCGACCGCAAGGAGCAGGCCACAATCGTAACCATCGCGGGAATCGTGCTGGTTTTATTCTGGATAATAGGATATATAGGGGATTTATTTGAACAGCTGCGTTCGATTTTTAATCTCTAATTCCGGAGAGGGCGACAGCCATGATTTTCCAAATAATTGCGATAGGGATATTGGGTGCGGTGCTGGCGATTCTTTTGAAAAAGGAGCATCCGTCGTTTGCGATATTGATTACACTCATCGCCGGGGTGATTATTGCGGTGATGATTCTGCCGCTTCTGGCGGAAATGGTGGGGTTTCTGCGGCATTTGGGGGAAATGGCGGACGGACTAGGGGAGTACGCGGGGCTCGCGCTGAGGGTAATCGGCGTGGCATATATGGCGGAGCTGGGCGCGAGCGTGTGTAACGATGCCAATGAAACGGCAATCGCGGCGAAAATCGACTTGGCGGGCCGGGTGATTATTTTAGTGATGGCGATGCCGGTGGTAGCGGATATTGTGCGGATAGTGACGGGTTTACTATGATGGACTATTCGGGGGAAATTTTAGGACTTATCGGGCTTGACCGTTATGAAATAGGAATATTGGACAGGCCGGGGATACCGGGTTTTGCGGATTTGGTGAGAGACGCGCTAACAGGTCGGCTGGATTTATCGCTGACGGGACTGATTTCCGCCTTTGGCAATCTGATTTTTGGGGAATTTGCGGCGAATGGGTTTCTGATTCGGCAGTTGCTAATCATCGCGATTCTGGGCGCGCTTTTGGGTTGCCTCACCGAGGCGTTTAAGCATAACGCCGCCGGGGAAACAGGCTTTTATGTAACATATCTGATGGCTGTTCTACTGGCTATTTCTTCATTTTATCTGTGCGTGGGAATCCTGACGGGGCTGACGGGACTTGTGGAGAATGTAATGATGGCGGCCGTGCCCCTGATGATTGGCCTTATGACCATGGGCGGGAATTTCATTGGCGCGGCGGCTTTTCATCCACTGTTGTTTTTTGCGTTGCAGCTTATGACCTGGTTTATTTCGGGGGTGTTTATCCCGCTGGTTTTGGCGGCGGCGGCACTGGATATAGTGGGCCAGCTTGCATCCGAAGGTCATAAGCTGGAAAAAATGGCAGAGCTGGTGCGCAAAATCGCGGATTGGTCGCTTAAAGGGCTGGTTGCCCTGTTTGCGTTTCTGCTGACCTTGCAGCGATTCACCGCGCCCATTATCAGCAATGTCGCGCTGCGAACCTCCCGGAACGTAGTCGGCGCGGTGCCAGTGATTGGCAATGTCTTTTCCTCCGCTGTGGACACAGTCGTATATTTCAGCTGGGCTGCCCGAAGCGGCGTAATGGTCGCGCTGGTGCTGGTGCTGTGCGCCGTGCTGGTGTCCCCGCTGGTAAAAATTCTGGTGCTGTCGCTGGTTTATCGCGTAAGCGCGGCATTTTTGCAACCCGTCGCTGACAAACGCCTTGTCACCTTAATGGACAGCGTCGGCAAACATATGGGTCTGCTATTCTCCGCCGCCGCCCTCATTGGCGTAATGTGCATTTATGCCGTGATAATACTTCTTTCATTTTAGGAGGTCGCCCATGCTTGCATTTTTTGAATACCTGCGGAATATAACATACTATCTGATGTTTGCGACAGTGGCGGGAATGGTCGCACCGTCGGGGAAGTATCGGAAATTTGTGTCGCTGGTTCTGGGGTTTGTGCTGCTGCTGTTGATGTTGCGGCCGCTGGTGAGGTTTGGAAACGAGCTTGAAATTTCCGACTGGTTTACGGGGATTATTCCGGGCAATGAAATGGCGCAGGGGGATTGGCAGGCGGCCCACACGGATTGGCAAAACACTTATCTGCGGGAGGTATTCGAGGCGCAATTGGAGGCGCAGCTGACCAATTTGCTGGAGAACGACGGTTTTACCGTCCATTGGGCGGAAATTGACTACACTGAC
The DNA here is from genome assembly GCA_009788085.1 of Defluviitaleaceae bacterium. Lineage (GTDB taxonomy): Bacteria > Bacillota > Clostridia > Lachnospirales > WQUN01 > WRAH01. The sequence continues at coordinate 14,471 of WQSB01000014.1, read as the reverse complement.
GATTTCAGCCAAATCACCGGCGTCCGCGTAAGCGTAAGCCGAGAGGAGCAGGCCGTTCGTGTTCCGTTTATCCGGATTCAGCCGGTGCAAATAGGCCAGCCCGAATCCGAGCAAGACGCCGGCGACTGCCCCACAGCCACCGCCGCAAAAAAATTAATTTCGGAATTCTATAATCTTCCGACAGCTCATATACATGTTAATGTCACGAAAGCGAGGTGAGTAGCACATGAAATATTTGCGCAAATTAGCAGCGGAAAACAAGAAACTGGCATTCTACCTGATGGCCTTTGTGGCATTGGGTGCGTTGGCCTTGATGCTGGGGCGGTTTATGAGCGGGTCAGACGAGCCGCGCAGTGAAACACCTCTGCACGAGGGCGTCTTCTACCTGCCGGTATACGGGTATGAATCACCGGGGGATGCCAACGCCGGGGCATTTTTATACGAGCGGGCCTTGGAGGAGCGTCTGGAGGAATTCTTCTCGCTGGTGGAAGGGGCCGGGCAGGTGCGCGTGATGGTAAGCTCCATGACGGGACGGGAGATGGTATTCGCGGTGGATACAAGCGAAACTCTTTCGCACACCACGGAGCAGGACTCCGAGGGCGGAAGCCGCGAAACGCGCCAGCAACAATCCCAAGAGGAAACGGTAATGATAACCGACCGTCAGGGTACAGACAGGCCGCTTGTTTTGCGGGAGATAGAGCCCCGAATAGAGGGGGTTGTCATCATCGCCGAAGGAGGGGATAGCCCATTTGTTAGGGATGCACTGACAAGAGCGGCGCGGGTGGTATTGGGCCTGGACGCGCACATGATTCAAGTATTAACTAAAACAATGGAGGGATAGAAATGTTTGTACTCAAAAGGAATCAAATAATCATCACCGCGCTGGTAATAATGATAGCCGTCGCAGGCTGGCTAAGCTGGAATGACACCCGGGGATATGACGACATCATAGGCTTTAGGCTTGACGACCAAGGCAATGTAGCAGCCTTAATCCCCGAAAGCGGCGCGCTTGTGGGCCTCTTCCCGGAAGATTACCCCGGCCTAGGAGCTGCCCCATGGACAATAACCCATGACCCGGCAATTGCCGTATCCGGCGACGATTATTACTGGTCTGGCCTGGCTGGCCTTGACCTAAGCGAAATCATCGCTTTACCCACCAACGAGAACTACCTCACCGAAGCGGGCGAGGCCATTTTTGTCAACCAAAGTCGCGAATCGTCATTCTTTGTGCAGGCGCGTCTGAACCGCGAGCAAAACCGCAGCCTCGAGCGTTCCATCCTCACAGAGCTTATTAACAATAACAATGTTGAGCAAGAGCAACGCGCCCGAGCCGCCGACCAAATGCTGGAAATTCAACGCCGCATAGAGCGCGAAACCGCCTCCGAGGCATTAATTGAGTCCAAGGGCTTTAACGAGGTATACGTACGCATCTCCGACAACGCCGTAGACGTAATCGTAAGCCAAGAGACCCTCACCGAAGCAGAGCTTGCTCAAATAATGGATATAATAAAGCGCAAAACCGGTGTAAACGAAACCCAAATCTACATCTCCCCCATGCGCCGCTAATGCCCTGCCTTAATACAAAAAAGATTGACTGCTTTGGCCCTCTTTGATAGAATACCCGTCGCGGGCCCTTAGCTCAGTCGGTTAGAGCGGCCGGCTCATAACCGGTAGGTCCCGGGTTCAAGTCCCTGAGGGCCCAGAAAAACCCCGCAAACATCATGGTTGCGGGGTTTTGAATTATAACGCACTTTACATATTTAACACACTTTTAACACACTTGAAAAGGTATGGAAGTATTTAGCCCCTATACAATGGTAGGTGTATAGGGGCTGTAATTTGTATTTGAGTCTGATGACTCAATTTTATGTGTTTCAAGATTCTTTCTTGTGTGGCTTTCGTTAAGTTTCTTTAGTTCATTAAAGATGGGGTTTGATGGCTCAAGTTCGTTGCCTGTTATTTTTGCAGTCAATTGTTCTATGCCGAGTAGAAATGCCTCGCCCATAAAATGAAAAATATTCATGTCGCAGGCATCCGCTAAAGCAACAATTTCATTATAACTATTTCCATATATCGCACTTAAAAAGGGATTGTCGTGGCTTTTAGTGTCAAGCAGTAAGAATGTATCTATTTCTAGTGCGCTTGCTATTGTTTTTAGTGTCACAATTTTTGGGATTACTCGTCCACTTTCGTATTTTCTAATGATAGCTTCATCTATTCCGCATAATTCGCCAAGTCTTTTTTGTGTTAATTTCTTTTCCTTTCTGAAACTTTTTATCTTATCTCCAACGGACATGAAAATCACTCCTTTGGATTAAGGATAACACACAAAAGCTGGAAAATCAAAAGTAGGCATGAAAGCATTGACAGGATAAAAATACCCTGATATTATGATGGAAACAGGTCAATAATATCCTGATTAAAAACGAAAGGGGTAAAAAGATGCGAAGCAATCCAATAGGCAAACGTTTCATTCCAGTGTCCGAGTATCAACGCATTAGCGGTTTGTCGTATAAAACCGTAATGCACATGATAAAAACAGGGCAGTTGCCGCACATTGAAACGGAAAGCGGACAATACCGGATTGATATGCAATCTGGTGATATCGGCTCAACATTCATCGTGGACAAGCTTAATGAGACGCAAACCATGGTCAAAGCACTTTGTAGGCAGTTCAACACAGCTATTTGAAGGGGGTAAATACGCCATGACAAAGCTGGAAGAATATTTTTACGGCAAATACATTTCAAGCCATGCAGACGTAAATAGCGTCGTCGTCGTGGGCATCGAAGCAAGTAGCGCGTATTCTCGCATACGTGAATTATTCCAATGCAGTAAGGAGTATTGCGAAGTAGTCGAAGCTATCCAAGCCCATCAAGACGAAAAGCAATTTAGATTTTACATCCAAGGGCACAAAGAGGGTATGCGGTTTCTGATGGGTATGGTAACACAGCAATGACGGGGGCTTATCAGAATCACAGAAACGTATCCAAAAGCACTGCAAACGCGAAGCGTGTCAGACTAAGCGAAAGCGCAGAGAGGGTCCGTCCTTTCTACGCAGGCGCAAGTTCTAACGGTTTGAGCAATCGCACTGTATAGCTCCTTACAACCCGCCGAAATCGCTTACGCTCACTGCGCCTCCCTACGTAACGCCACTTGTCAGCGTCTTTGATGTTAAGCAAAGCCTACGGCGGTCTGTGTCTGGGTAAAAGATTCACTGAAAAAACCAGAAATGGCCATGACGCAATAACGCGCATGGAAAAATAGAAAGGAATGGAAATCATGCAATTTCCAGAAACAACATTAAGACTGGTCAATTTTCGCACGACAGAAAAAGAAGGAAAAAAGTACACATTTGTTAAGCTGGCGGATGAAAAAACATTTGACAGTAACGAGTTCATGCTAAATCGTGAACAATCACCGGAAAACTTGGTAGTGCAAACACGCTACAAAGTCATACTTAATATTGAGGGCCGGTATGCTTCTGTGATTTTACAGCCTGAAAAGGGCACGGGGGCGGCAGGGGCAGCTTAGCAATTAAACTTTGCAATGTACATTCCAGCCCGTTATGTACTGCCAAGTAGTTCTGGTGTGCGGCCGCGACTGCGAGCGAGGGCGGCCCGGCTGTGTCGGTCGCTCGCCGCATCGCGCCGCCACTGCCCTGTGAAAATATGGAAGGTTGTGTAGGCCTAGTATTACCTACACAACCTTTGTCGCAGGTCGCAAAGTTTAGTTTTACCAGCAAATAAAGCAAAGTCGATTGTCGCAAAGTTGTCGCAACCTCTGTCGCAATTATAACCTCTGTCGCAATGTCGCAAAAGTAGGTGAGTAAAATTACAAGCGATACACAAACAAGAAAATGGCAATTAACCATAAACAATCCGAATGAAAATGGGTATACACGAAATTGGATTAAAGAGATACTGGGCAGTTATAAGGCTCTGGTTTATTGGTGTATGGCCGACGAAGTAGGCGAGTGTGGTACATATCATACTCATATATATTTGTCATTTTCATCTGCTGTTCGGTTTAGCACAATGAAGAAGAAATTTCCAAGTGCGCATATAGAAATGTGCCAAGGAACAAGTCAGCAAAATCGAGACTACATTTTTAAGCAAGGCAAATGGGAAAAGGATAAGAAAAAAGAAACTCATTTAGCCGAAACTCGTGAAGAATACGGGCAAATGCCCATTGAACGTCCCGGCACAAGAAATGACATAGTTGATATGATGGACATGGTTAAAAAAGGTATGTCAGACTTAGAGATAATTGAGGAATTCCCTAGATATTTTATGCAAATGGACAAAATAGACAAATATCGACAAAAGTATAAAGAGGATGAATTTAAGAAAGTACACCGAAAGCTAGAGGTAACATATATATACGGTCGAACTGGTGCGGGTAAAACCCGTGGCGTCATGGATAAATACGGATATGAAAATGTGTATATGGTTACGGACTATGCTCACCCGTTTGATGGATACAAAAATCAAGACGTGATACTGTTCGAAGAATTTTACAGCAGTCTAAGAATTCAGGACATGCTCAAATATTTAGACGGTTATCCTCTAGAATTACCTTGCCGTTATTCAAACAAAATAGCCTGTTTCACGAAAGTATACATTATCAGCAATATATCCTTGGGAAACCAGTATGAGAATATCCAGAAGGAGTATCCCGAAACATGGAAAGCATTTATCCGACGCATACACTTAGTAAAGGAATATACAAAAAGTGAAGTAGTTGAGCATACTTTATCGCAAGAATTGTGGTGGCAAGATATAGAATAGGAGTGCAGACATGGCAAAGAAAACCAATACGAACATCAACGGGACAAATTATTTTCGAGTGACTGCTACGGTGGGTAGAAATCCTAATGGTTCTCTCATCCGTAAGCAGTTTTACGGTGAAAGTAAAAAAGAAGCCGAAGCAAAGCGCGACGAGTACATGACAAGTATCAAACAAGGCCTGTCTGCAAGCTTTGACAAGCTCACACTCAACGATGCATATCACCAATGGTTTGAGTCCGTCCACAAGCCAACACTGGCATTATCGTCTGTTCATCGCTATAATGTCGATAATAGACGCATTTTAGGTTCTGCATTGTCCTCTATGAAGCTGATTGACGTTAAGGCTCTTCATATTCAGCGGCATTATAATGAACTGCTTGAATCTGGCGCGTCTGTCAATATGGTAAAGAACGTCGGAAAATTATTATCGCCCTTCTTCTCCTATGCGGTAAAATCTGATTTAATATTGAAAAACCCTATGTTTGCAGTAGTTCCTCCGCGAGAGCGGAAAATAGAAGCAAACAAACGTATTTTAAGCAAGGATGATATCCAGAAAATAGTATCGCATACGAAGCATAATGGCAGTGCATTCATATTTGTATTTCTATTATTCTCAGGTTTGCGCCAAGGGGAGGCTCTGGCACTAGCTCACGGAGACATTAATATGGACTCTGGCATTATCAGGGTAAACAAAAGCGTGAATCATCTTACTGTCGATGGAAAGTATCAAGCCGTTGTCTCAACAACTAAGACAACTGGCTCATCCCGTGAGATACCTCTGCTGTGTGATTTGCGTTCCATGCTGGTGGAGCATATGACTGCCGAAAAAGAAAAGCATCAAAAACTTGGTATACCCTTTGATGGAAACAGCATTCTTTTCTCGTCTGAAACAGGGAGATATATTGAGGGTAAAAATCTGCGCATACGCTTTAAACGTCTTTTAAATAGGCTTAAAATAGAACCGATAGCGGTACACTCTTTGCGACACACATTTTGCTCTGTGTTAGCTGAAAATGGCGTGAATCTAAAGACTGCCAGTGAACTGATGGGGCATTCTGACGTAAATACTACTATGCGAATATATACCCACGTCCAGAAGGAAGAAAAAAGGCGCGGAATTGATACACTTTCAGGACTTTTTGCATACTAATGAATTAACACATTTTTAACACACAAGTTATCAATAGACATGTAAAGCCGTAAAAGGAAAAACCAAATACCCAGCATAAACACTGAATTTTCAAGGCATCGACAGTGCAGAAAAGCATCTATATAGACCCGGTAGGTCCCGGGTTCAAGTCCCTGAGGGCCCAGAAGGAAAACCCCTGTAATCATGGCGATTGCTGGGGTTTTTTGTTTTATATTGAAACGGAATAAAATGGATTGAACTGTGTAGTCAAAAGTGATGTCAAGTAGTCAAAAAATAGTCAATTTCCACATCGAAAAAGACCACTGTGTGAATACTCGTAGCGATTAATTCATTTATAGACGCTACCTATTTTTTATTCAGTCCGGTTGTTTTGGCGAGTCTGTCAAGCAACTTATCAATATCCGACGTCTGCCACTCACCCTTACCATCCAGCAAATCGCGAACCATGCCCATGTCAATTCCAAGCTCATCTGCGATTTCAGCATCCGTGAAATAATCTTGTATCATTTGACTGTGAGCTCCTTCCTTTAAACTTCCCGAGTGTGACGACAGTATAGCATGTAGAACTCAAATAAAAAAATGACAGTGATGCCATCATGCTATTAATTTCCTTAAATCTACTTCGTGAGCGGAGTAAGCACAGAGGTTAAGACAACGCAACAATAAAATAAAAGCCAATTAATGCGGCTTTTATTGCAATAGCTATAAGAGCTATTGTCTTCTCGGTGACCTTTTTAGTTTGACCGTTCGAGCTGAACGAGTCGAGTGGCGGTTTTGTTGTTTGATGTCAGTAGTGGCACTGTGTATAAGGTTGTTTTTATGCAACTGGTTTATAGAGGCAAGATTTCAAATTCCCTAGAATTTACGTTCTCCATCTCAATAGTTCAGGCCGGACATCCAAAGATTCCAGCAAATCAGAAAAAGGTGACTCATTAACATTAATTATTCTTATATGACCTTCTCCTCCACCCGTTCCATCATACGGCAGATATGGGAATGCAGGGCCGCCATCCATGAAAGGCCCAGAATAAAAAGTATAACCGCGACTATCGTGTCTCCACCCGATTCTAAATGCACTATTTCTAAGGTTTATATCATCGCGAACCCTGTCATCGTTAAAGCGGCCATCAATAAAATGGCCATTGTAAAAGTTTCGGATATAACCATTCTCATCAAAGCTTATAGAAATCGCATTACCTGTTGTGTCGTTAAAACGACCATCCGAAGTAGTCCCCCTGAAATAACTAACCAATCCATAAGGTCCGATGTCTTCAAATCTAATTGGAGAATCGGGTTCAAGCTTGTCCTCCGGAATTTCAATTCTTAGGTAGAAAAATATTTCACTATATTCAAATCCATCATCAGAAGTAACATGGTGTTGAACACGAAAACCATTCATTTCACGGGTGCTGCCGTCAATAGAGATATTTTCTATGTACGGGTAAATGTGTGCGTAAACATTTTCACGTTCGCCATTCCTATACTCCGCCTCAAAAAGCCCAACTAGCTTATTGCCATCATAACGGCTGTGAGCAATTAATCCATGCCACTCCCTCTGCCCATTTAGTCCGCCCAGCATCCTTATTTCTTCTCCGCTTGGAGAGGAGAAGGTCATAAGAAAATAGGTATTTACTAAATCACGGATATATATGTCTTCGCCATTGACGCTTTTACCTATCGACGCTTCATTACAAAAATTTCTTATATCCTCTAAATGTTCGCTTACATTAGAAAGTGCAGATATTAGGTTGGCATCGCTTAGCAATACCCTTTTAGGAGGATGCCCTATAGTGTGTATCTCTATATTATGATGCTCCGACGATTCAGAATGAGTATATGCTACATATCTTTCATACGAATATGAGCCATTTTCCGCTCGATAATAGACATTAGTCAATTCATCTAAATCACCTGCATCAGCTATACGCCCCCTAAGATACGAAACACCACTATTAATATAAAATAAATAACCAATTACAGCAAACACAGCTGTTACCAAAACCACTATCACACTACGGACATGCTTTACATTTACGGACAAAGCTTGATGCTTATTGTCTAGCCCGGTCACTTTTTTATCCAACGAGTCATATTTTTCGTTTAGGCTGTTAATGCCATCCATTATTAAAGAAAAATTCAGTTGTGCATTGTTGCTACTCAGGCCTGTATTCCCCGGACTGCGTTGAGATGCATTGGGCTTATTCTTACCTCCCATTATAAGCCTCCACCCCTCATTAGTATTTTTAGTCGTTTTCCCTATAGGAAAACTTCCAGCAAAATCTACCATAATCCACCACCACATGTCAATATTTTGTTGCATTTGACATTTGCTGGATAATAATACCATATGTGTCACTTTTTTTTTGTCGTTTCTGCGGACTTGTACAAAATATCTTCATCAAAAGGATTCCTCCGTTGGAGCCTGAATCTTTTCCTATATAAAATTAATGATTTATTTAATGCTTGTCACTGTTGGACAACGACATTGATGAGTGACAATAAAAAAGACCCCTCGGTAGATATCCAGTCCAGCGGGAGGGCTTTCAACTTTAATACCGTTCTTGCTTGCGCCGCCTGCGGCAATCCGAGCATCGCTTCGGCAGGCTAAAACCGTTCTCGTCAAAGAAGCCATTAATCCATGGCCCGGCGCGGTCAGGGGTGCCGGTGATGTTGATTTCGTCACCGCGAGTGCGGAACACGAAGTAATCGCTGGGCGGCATGGTGTTGCGCTGATTTCTGCCAGCACGGGCATGGTGGTGTTGATTGTTCCGGTAGGCAACAAATAATTTTACAACAAAACGAAACAATGCCATCGGGGAACAACATCTCCGACGGCATTGTTAAATAACATAAATTAATGATATACTTAGTTAAACTGTAGCATAAATTAGTCCAAAGAATACACCGCCAAAAACAGCATATACGGCACTCATAATGAGTAGATATTTTATGTTTCCTACCCTCGGCGTGAGTTTTGCAATACATTATTAGCGGCATGAGCCACGACTGCCGGCCAAATGCTTCCGGTAAAAAGAACCAGCCAACCAAAAACCGCGCTCATTGAAATGGTGCCGATTATAAAGAAAATAAATGCCGTGAGTTTAGGGGTTTTTCGTATCATTCAAGCCCGCTAAATTTATTGGAAGATGCCAAAATCCCCAAATGATGCCGAGCAGTAAGATTCCCCACATCGATCCAAATTCATTAATCAAAAAGGGCTGTAGAACACATTGGTAAAGCAAAGTAACAATGAAAGCTAACCCCCACATCCCGAGGCGCACGGGCAAAATGCCCAGCGCGTTCCAGTCCAACGGCACTTGCCCAATGATGATAAACACCAAAAGTATAAAACTTGGTGAAAGCATACATAGCATCAACAGCCGTTGAGATGTTTTCCCCATATTTTCCCCATCCATTTTATGCCCTGGGGATAAAAAAATTGCGGCAATCTGTATAATATACGCTACAACAAAAGCCGTGATAATAAAGAAAATATACGGCATATCAGTTTCCCCTTTCTTCAATATCGCGCAATACTTCTTTCACTTCATCGCTTGCCGTCAGTTTGCCATACACTTTACACGATAAAATAATCTGCCGGATTTCTTCCGGTGTGATGCCCTTGGCAATGTTGTACAACCCAATGACGCGAACATGGAATTTTTTTCTTTTGGCAATTAAGCGGGTCACTTCACCTTTAAGATATTCCGGCTCAAGGAATTGCCGGAAATCAGAGGCGTAACCCTCCAATGTTTTACGTGCGGCCGAGCGCATAAAATCCGAGCGGCCATCAAACAAACCTCTTTCCACTAACAAGTCAATTTGCCCTAGCTCCGTCGGACTTAGATTTACAGATGCTTTTTCGGTTTTCATAATGCCTCCCTAAAGATTTGATATAGATTCCGTTTGGAATCTATATCAAATACAATATGAATCCTCTGTGTTGTCAACTTTTTTTCTTTCTTTCAAAACCCTTCTCAACCTCGCCATTCACAATAAAAAACGGTTGCAACATCTGTACAATCGTTTAACGACATTTAATTTGTTACATCTTGTATCCGTTTTCAACAATAAATATCAGACATCAAACACTTTAACAATATACTTTTTATGCTTCATCAACTTGTGCGAAAAATCCACGGTTGCTCTCGCGGTCGCGTTCATCGGCTGATGAAACAGGCGAAAATTCAATCGTGCCGCAAAAGGGCATACCGTTGCACCACGAATTCAAAACACAACAATCCCATTGCCAATAATCTTTTAATGAGAAACTTCTCGTGTGACAAGCCGAATCGCGCTTGAGTGGGAGACATAACCTATGTTCCAACCGGGGAAGGTTGGCTGTATGTCGCAATCGTCAAGGATTTATGCACCAAAAAAGTTGTTGGTTATGCCTTCGGTAAGCGCATTGATTCCGCTTTGACCATCGCCACGCTCAAAATGGCAATTAGGCGGCAAAAACCCCCGGCGGGTTGCATTTTCCACTCCGACAGGGGCGTTCAGTACACTTCAAAAGCATTTGGCAAAGTCATTGCCGCACATGAAATCGTCCAAAGTATGTCGCGCAAAGGCGACCCTTACGATAATAGTGCCCGAAAGCAAAAAGCGTGAACCGTTGCTGAAAATTTCTTTTCTTGTCTTAAATGTGAGTGCGTACACTTGAACCACTTTTTGTCGCGCTCAACTGCCAACAATGAAATGTTCCGTTACATTGAGGGCTTTTACAATTCCATCCGCCCTCATTCCGGCATCGGATGGCTTTCGCCCAATGTTTTTGAATCATCTTTTTTCTTGAATCATTACGCTCTTTCAAAAACTGCTGCTTAACTTGTCGTTTCTTTCGTATTTTGTTTCTTTCTTACTGTCCGCGAAGTCGGGAATGCCACAGTCGCTATAAAAGCTACTATAGGGACAATGAATTTACGCCTTAATTTGAAATTGAAAGATTCCGATTAGGATAGTCAATTACTAAAGTTTTACCGTTGGCAATATCACTACCCAACACGCCGGATTGCACAAAGGTTTTTGACAAACTGTATTCACGTTCGGGGTAAAGCACGGCATTATTTATAATAAATAATATACTACTCATATACGCCTCAATACACGGGATAATTGCGCCCGATATTTCTTCAACTGTACCCGTAGCGAATGTTTCTGTTGTAAATCGTTCAAGTTTTTCAACATCAAAAAAGTGATTCATACATTTTCCAAATTGTGTTGCACCTGCTCCGCTATCTAAGCCCATCACTACATTTTTATTGTCGATTTTTACATTAACCATTGGGAAAAAATCACAACACATATTTTGGGGCTTATTTTCGGCTTTTGACGCTTCAATACGGACGCACCTATCTCGATAATTGATTGTCCAGCATAAATTTTTGATAATTTCCCATCCGATTTTTCCATTTATCTGCGGTATTTCAGGGTCGCCCGTATCATACGCACTGTCAGGCACTACAACACATGATTTATTCTTAAATTCGCTGTTGCCAACCATAAAGCTGTCTATAGTCGCATATTGGGTCGTAATTGTATTTTCAAGCGGCGTTTCTGCTTCCACGGATTTGTCGCTTATAATAATGCCGCATTTTTTAGCAACGGATTCCGATACCATAGTAAGCATTGCGCCTGTATCAATGAGTAGCTCAACATCAACCCCATTTATCTGTACGCAAACCGCAGGCAAATCTGCCATTGCAGGGGGCATGGGTAAATCTTTGGGAATTTGCGATAAAACCACCGTCATATTTTTTGTATCATAAACGTTAATTTGCTGTTCTTCTTCATCATTTCGTGGAATATTGAATTGAACAAGGTCGTTAAAGCGGTCTTGCCATAACAATAACGGAAATAATAAATCTGTGGCATATCCCTTTATTTCCGCATTTTGTGTACTTCCATGCAGATTTCTTAAAATTTCCTCGGCTGTTTTTTCATCAGCACGCAAAAATGCTTTTGCCGCTTCGTATAACTGTTTTTGTTCGTTGCTACACCCTGTAATGTCAAAATCACTGTGGGGCAAATTACTAATTTTTTCAAAGAAACTCATTTTTGTTCCTCCTTTAGTTTTTGTATTAAATTTTGAAAGCGTTGATTTTCATGCAGGGCAAAAAAAGCAGGGTGACTGATTACTGTATTTGTTATTTCTAGTCTTACTGACTGTTCATCACGAGGAATTTCCGGCATACCGAAAGGGCGTTCATTTAATTGTTTGTTATGAATTTCATCAATTAGGGTGAAAAAATTATCTCCCTTAACGACCAAAGGAAAAATGTCGCCCGTTGCAACCTCGGTATATGCTTCCAACATATCAAGAGCTTTTTCTGTATTTCTGATTGTTACATATCCGTCTGCGGCAGTTAAATAAAAAGGTAAAATGCTTATAGGACTAAGTTTTTTTGCATTGAAAAGTTCAATTAAAATAATGGTGCGTCTGCATATTTCGTCAAAGTGGCTTACATCATCGGTACAGATTGCTAAGTAAGACGGCATATCATATAAAAGAGAAATCATACTATCTAAAATACCTTCTTGTAGCGTAGCTTTGGCTTCTTTTGCTTTCCCAAGCACTTGATATGATTGAGATAACATTGCACCAATGGACGGTTGCGGCGTATATCGCTTTTCATTTTCAAGCAAGGTTACTACGTTATTTGCGTTGCCGATTATCATTTCACAAACTGCTTCCGAGTGGAGGGCAAGCTGCTTCAATTCTACATTGTTACTCGAATTTTTCACTCGAATGAAAAGTTCTTTTGCTTCCGAAAGAATACAAGCCTTTTGTTCATCATCTTTTGTTACTGAACCGTAATTAACATAAAGCGAGCCTATTTGGAAAAGCAATGGAAAGCACGAAAAATATTTTTTGATAATATCACGACACCGATTCATCACTTCTTCAAAAGGTTTTGTGGCGAAATCGCTTAATAATTCCATATTGAGCTTGCGAATATCGTCAACCGTCATTTGTGGCTCGTAACCTATAAGTTCGTCTACACTAATATTGAAATATGACGCAAGCTGTGGCAGGAGAACAATATCAGGGTAACTGTTTCCATTCTCCCATTTAGATACTGATTGTTTAGATACTCCAACATGAGCCGCGAGTTCTTCTTGAGTAACCCCTTTCTCACGCCGCTTTGATATTAAAACTGCCGCTAAATTCATTTCTTTCAACGTCATTCACCTCGTAAAAAATTATAATGATGACTTTGTCAACTGTAAAGCTACTTGTGATTGACTTTTTGCGTGAAAAGTCACCCAACAGGGGACTTTCCTATTTTGGAAAAATCAATGTAGGTGTACAGCGGGCAATTTATATTAACCATAACAACACAGCATATGCCCACAAGCATAGGCGAGGGAACGCTAAAGCGCACCCGCGCCGTCAACCCCCGCCCCTTAACCCTGTGGGCAAGGAATCCCAAGCGGCGGCGGTTGGATTGTTGGGGAAGTGCCCCCAAGCCCCTCTGTTGGGCTTCGCCCAAACCCGTTGTAATAGTTCTCAACTCGCGGAATAAAAAGAATGCGGTCAGCTATCATCACATGACAGCCAACCGCCCCCCGCTCTATTTACGCCCCAGCTTCAACGCTTCCTTCCATTGTTGCCGAGAAACGCTGATTTGTTACTCCCTTCGCTCCGCTGGCTTTCACCAGTTTCATCACTACTATGAAGTAATCCGACTTCTGACAGCCCTTCGACTCGCGCTTAGTTTGCAAGACCTTGCTTGCGCCTACCGCCCTCAAGTGTGTGTGTGTGTTTAACTTAGCGGAGACTGCCAGACCTCCCAGGTATACGTATATTACTTTGTACGCTCGCCACGCTCTATTGACCCCGACGGAATCTCCCCAACCTCGCTTTATCGGTTGGTTCTTGCTGCCTACGGTGAAGAGGAACACATCGGCTTCCGCTTTCTTATACTTACGAGGCTGAATCGCTTCACGCTTTCGCATTGCAGCTCTCATACTCTCTTGCCTACGCTTAAACCTCACCTCACGGCTTCGGCTCCAAGGCTAGATACTGGCTGTTTGCTAAATTTTACCAGACAAGGGATTTCACCTTGCTATATTACACGCACCGAACTGGCGCACTCTCTTATCTTATCTTATCTTATCTTGTGTCCTAAAATGCCAATATCGGAAAACCGCAAGGGATAAAATGATAGGATTGGAAAAGATTTATATATCCGTATTTTATATATTAGTCTTTTATTAAGTTAGTTATTTATTGTAGGCGGTTTGCCTGTATTGGATTTCCGTATGCAGATAATTTCCGCACAGGCTTTTAGGTTTGTGGTACTTCGTAAATGTCGTACTCGACACTTGCAAGCTGCCCATGCGCGTTTCGTAAACGGCGGCGCACAAGATAGCCGTTATCCTCTAACTCCTGTATTATGGCGCGAATAGCGGTCAATCCCTCTTTGCTCACCGCTACAAGCCCCTGTAACGAATACTGCCAATCGTCCGAAAAACTTAACATCATAGACAAAAGCCCTTTTGCTTTCATGGATAGCCGCTTGTCTTTC
>WQSB01000013.1 GCA_009788085.1 Defluviitaleaceae bacterium | reverse complement strand
TTCAAGGATTTTTTCAAAATATGTGACGTCTTTTGTAATCTTAGCCAAGAATGACCAATAATATATTCTCGTCCCAATACTTTGCTTCTCGGCAACCTCAGAGAGAGATTTACATAAAAGACTAAATTCATCACCCTCTACTAAACCATCATCAATACCCTTACCCAACTGAATGAAAATATGGTTCAGGTCATTAAGCGTAGCTTTGCCTTGCTTTTCCATATCGCTATATTTGACAAGTGCTGTTATTGCCTCACTTAAGCTATACCCCATTTCACTTCACCGCCCTCAGTAGTTTTTCTAGCTCATGCAGAAGCTCGTATTCTAATACATCCGCCAAGGCTACTGAATTCATGGTATTATAAGCATCTATCATTGCTTGGGCACATTTAAGAAGACCGGACACAGACTCATTCTGTCCCATTTCGGCAAGCTGGCCGGCCACATAGTATATTTCTTTCGCATAGTCTTTAACTTTATGCACGTTATCAAAACTTTCTATCCGTAAGCTGTGACCTACTTGCGCAATTTGCCGGGCGAGATTTGAAACAAGGTTTTCAATATGCATTTTAAATCACCTTTTTAAACATAAACATATTATTTAATAATGGAATTGGAAATCCAGAGGGCTCCACTTGCACAAAGCCATATTCGCTCATTAATTGGTGGAACAAAGGCCCGTCATATTTTATGTTTTTTTTCAGATGTGACGGCATGGGCAGCGCAAAAGACGTCGACATAAGCAGCCATCCGTCTTTTCTAATGAGGGAAGCAATAAGCTTGACTGTTTTCTCCACATCATAAGCATGTTCTAGCACCTCAAAGCAGCATCCTAAGTCATAAAGCCCTTCGTGCTCCTGAGCACTTGATGTCAACTCGTCAACACTGACATAATTTACATTGTTTATATTCAAGGCTTCGTCTTTGTATTTTGCAAGGTTTAAAAGTCTTTTATTAAACTCGATTAGGGTGACCCGGCCGGTTGTACAGTTTGACAAAGCAGAAGTAAGCAGTCCATCATTCCCGCCATAATCGAAGACATTTTTAATGTTGAGACTAGGGTTGGACATAAGTGCAATAGGTAGGCTTTTATACGCCAAGCCTAGTGGATTCTGCTCTTTGAACCCTTTTAGAGAGGTCGCCGCGCTCCATTCGGGCAGGCTGTTGTAAAATTCACTAAGCAAAGCCTCCGTTAGCTTGTCTTCATCGGGTACAATCCTTTCCCAATTGCCGGCGTAAACACTGTCCACTGTTTCTAGGTAATTTTCTAGCTCTTTTTTATCAATATCAAAATACTTGGAATATATATCTATCAAAACATTATAAACTCCCCTACCGTCCGACTTATAATTTTTGAATAATGCGTGGAGGAAGTCGACTGCTGAAATATTTACGTCTAAGGCGGCTTTCATGTCATAAGCTAACGCTATGTAGCCATCAAAATTGAGCGTGATGTACTTATTGGACAAAAGCAGGGCAGCTTTAACGAATTCCTCCGGGATGTATCCGAGCAATTCCACCCCTTGGGTATTTGTTATTTTCCTAGGCTTGCCATTAAGCTCTTTAGCTAGATTTTTATGGGAGATTAACTCTTTGATGAATTTCATCAATTAAAACACCGCCTTTTTCTAAAGTTCCTCAAGGACTTTTTGCAATTTTTGCTGAAAATCTTTGACGGTATCCCGTTGCTGTGTAAGCATGTCACATGTTGTTCTTACAAAAAAATGTGCTTCATGGTCTTCCTCACGGCGCATAGTTTCGTCCTCTATATAGTCTGCCATAAACTTAGGGTTTATGGCGTTTATAACCAAGTCGTTTTTTAATATCTTTTCTACAAGGACACTGCGGTAGGTAAGGTAGGGCTTAGCAAGCTCCTGGTTTGTTGGTATTTTGTTGAACTTGAACAGTTTTAACACCTTTTCGGCCGCTTCCAAGGCCTCGTCTGTGAGTTCTTCAATGTTGGCGCACTGGTCTACCATTTTTTCAAGAAGAGCTACAATTTTTGCTTTTTCCGAATCATCAAACAGCATACCATTTTCTCGCGCTTGACGAATAAGTCCTGACGTAAAGGTAGGGTCGGTATACTCCGTCATATAAGTGTCTATGGCATCGCGGAGAGTCATGATTTTAGTATGCTTTATTTTCGCGCCGCCCTCGGTGGCATCAATCATTTCAAAGTTCTTTAAATTTGCCTCCGCAATTTGCTCAAATTGACGTCTGTACTGGCTAAAAGCCGCATTGGTTTCAACCATTTCACCATATACGTCTTCCACCATTTCATTGGAATCAGATATTTGTTGCTCATATACGTCTTCCCCAAACTTGTCCTGCCCTTCAAGATACTCCTTCGCGTGGTGCTGACCACCGGTAAAAGCAAGGTCTTGCCCAAGCATTACAATGGTGCCGGCACCCATATACTTTAAAAAGCTTGCAACAGAGTGAGCAACGGAGCCGCCTTCGATATTAAAGGTTTCAATTGTTTTTCCGATTTTTCTCAACAAATCACCAATGAAACCGGAGTATTCAATAAAAATAAAGTTGTTTTCTTGGTGATGCTCAAACATATCATGGGGCACGACGGGGTGAAGCATCAAGGAGATATCTGTAAGGTTATAATCATCCTCCACCGTATAAGGAAACTGGTTTCCATCCAAAGCCA
This sequence comes from Defluviitaleaceae bacterium, assembly GCA_009788085.1. Lineage (GTDB taxonomy): Bacteria > Bacillota > Clostridia > Lachnospirales > WQUN01 > WRAH01. The sequence goes on along the minus strand of WQSB01000013.1, from coordinate 26,129 downwards.
TGAAAATATCCGGCTTTATGCCATTTGCTTCTAAGGTTTTTATGGCAGTGTACGCTGCAGCTATAAACACCTTGCCTTGTACTTCTTTTAAAAGCTTTACATTTTTATTCAAAGACGGGCCGGCGGAAACCAAAATGGCAGGCTTGCTTTCAAGCACACCTTTAAAACCACCATACCAAGGACTTTTGAAAATACAATGCATGTTTTGGATGGTATTCATTGCCCATTTTTCCGCAAAGTATCTCATAGTGTTTCTGCTCATCATGTCGTCTCTAAAAAATCTTTCAATTACTTTAACGTAGCTTTCCAATTCGTTTCTAAAAAAATAATAATAACCTATTATGTGACCACTGTATGTTTTGGCGCGGGGTGCGTCGTTAAAATAGGGAAACATTTTGTGGACATCATTTAGGCTGTCGCTTACAAACATCCTTACCGAGTATCCCGAAAAAAGCTTGGAGATATCAAACAGGCGTATAAAATAGTTGAAAATATCATAACCGGGTTCATATATAATTACATGGCTGTCTTGCTTTTCAGCCAAGGGTAATAAATAGTTATATAAATAGCCAAAACCAAAGCCAAAGCGAATGTACAGCTTACCGTTATTTTCCTCGCCCACAAGCCTTTGTGCCAAAAGCTGCCCTTCGCGGTGGGGCTCATAGGCGGAGTGCATACGAATAAAGCCCCTTTCAGTCTTTTTTTCGATGGTGAGGCTAACGCCGTCTTCACAGAGCAGAATACGGTAATCTGTTTCGTTTAGGTGTCTGAGTTTGCTTGTGTCAGCATATATTTTTTTAGAATTTTCTATGAAGCGGATGTTTTTTTCCAACAAAGGCTCGGTCTGCTTCCAGTCTATATCAAGCATTAGTTAATGTCCCCCAACGTACCCAGCAAAAGGCTTAGGATGTTGTCGGTAAAGGTTTCGGCCACTACCCTTCGTACTTCATTGGAGTGGCTTATTTTTCTGTGATACAGATAAATGGCGGTTATCATTTCCTCGTGGCCTATGGATTCCTGTTGATTGAACAAACCGGCCGCAAAGGTCAGCATAATTAAAAATTCCCCGGCAAAACCCGCATAGGCTTGGGCATAGTCCTCCGTGTCTTTTAGGAAGCCGGAAGAAAACGCCGTGTACATAAGGTAGTTGGAAAAAACATAGGCATTTTCGTTTACATAGGACACAATAAGCCTGTCAAAGGCATCAGGCAGATGCTGTTTTGATATTTGGGTCGTCGAAACAACTTTTTCCGCCAAATCGGCAAGGTTATTAAAAAATGTCTGCCTTATTTCGGCTTCCATTTTGCCAAGGTCTGTTTTTATGGAATCCAGCAAGCCCTTATTATGCATGTTTCCTCGGTAGGTGCTTATAACATTGTCTATATCGTTTGATTTGCTCAAGCTGCGCATAAACAATCCCATGTACAGAAGCTTGTCCTTGATAGAAAATTTATCAAAATCAATGATTTCAAACAGCATTGTGCGTACTTTATTCATTCCCATGTCACCGGGCTTCGGCTCTGGCGCGGGAACATTTACCGTCACACCTACAAATCCTATACGCTCCTTGCTATACAGCACTTGGCGCACAACCGCCGGACAAGAAAGGGACAGCCAGTATTCCAGCTTGCCATTGACACTATCCCACAATTTTGGAAATTCGGTGTTGTTGTCATCTCGGCAGCAGTTGTCCCTACATGCACCCATGACGCATTGAAAGTCCTGCACTGCGTCTATCGTAATAACTGTAGATTGTTGCATGAAATTAATTCCCCTTTAGAATTTCCTAAGAGTTTGTCTTACGAGATTAACATAAACACCCGCAAATCTCAAGTGGATTAAATAAAAAAGGGGCCGTTCGCGAGACGGCCCCTTTTTGTGTTTAAGAAAATCAAAGATTAACGAAGAACCTGTAGTAGGTTGTCGGGAATTTGGTTTGCCTGGGAAAGCATAGAAACAGAAGCTTGTTGAAGTACGTTGGACATGGTAAGGCGCATCATTTCGCGCGCCATGTCGGTGTTTCTTACACGGCTTTCGGAATCTTGCAGATTTTCACTGGATACATCCAAGCCGCGCATGGTATGGTCGAGGCGGTTTTGAGTCGCGCCCAAGCCCGCGCGCACGCTTGATATTTCTTCAACTATTACGTTAATCTCGGCAATAAGATGGGTAACTTCCACGCCGCGGCCTATCCCGCTTCCATTGTCCGGGTTGGCCACAAGAGCCGTTACAGTGTTGATAGTGGCGGCGGCGGCGGCAACAGCGCGTGACAACTCTTCAAAATCAAACATAACACCCTGGGTTGCATTGGGACCTACCTGGAAAAATGCCCTATAATTACCGCTTGATGTTTCGTCGCGGAAATCGTCAACAGCACTAAAGACTAATCTGCTATTGTTAGACATATCCGCACGTATATTATTTAATGAAGTATAGATTTCATTAATAACGCTTATCCGTGCAAGTAAAGCCTCTCTCATATCCCCAACAGACGGCGACGGGTCAGCCAAAACGTCGGTAGCCCAAGGCTCACTATCAAGCAAATTTGGGTTAATGGGGTCGCCATCCTCATCTATTGCATGTGGAATAGGTGCGTCACCAACTACATCGGGGGCTATCCCGGAGCCAACATTATTTGCATCAAATAGTACATGCTCCATAGCTTCATTCATTATAGTCTGCTGGCGCACGCTTAATTCTTCAAATAAAGCATGAGAGGGCAATTCTTCTACCATAGTAAGTGCCGTTTGTGCCCTGTCCCTCATATCGTCAAGAATTCTAAATGCCGCACTTACACGCAAATTGTCAACCTCTAATATGCTTATGCCCCTTGAAATCTCCACATTAATGGGCGAACCCATGGCAAGCACACGGCTGGCGTTAAACTCTACACGGTGCTGAGCACCGGATATTTCCCTGCCCAATTGTATGATTTCTTGGTTAATCATTTCCCTTTGGTCGTTGGTGTTGGTATCGTTGGAGGCTTGAATCAATAACTCACGCACACGCTGAGCCGCATCGGAAATCGATTCCAATCCACCCTCTGCCGTAAGCATCATGGCCTGAGCGTCTTGGGCGTTGCGGCTTCCTTGGTCAAGGCTGCGGATTTGTGCCCGCATGTTTTCAGAAATTGAAAGGCCGGCCGCGTCGTCGGCCGCGCTGTTAATCCTGTAACCGCTGGAAAGCCTATTGGCTGCTCTTTTCTGCTCAAGTCCAACATTTTTCATATTCCTGTGCGCGTTAAGCGAGAAAATGTTGGTACGCACTACCATATTAGACATAACATTACCTCCATGTAATTATGCTACGCGGTATCCTGTCCGCTTACAGTTATTATACTTACCAATTATACTATCGGTAAAAAGCTGGAGAGACTTAACAGTAATGGTGATTTATTTTTTGGACAATCGCAAACAAATTCTGTCTTCACCAAATCCATGAAACATCATATTTTTGAATGTTTTCGTCCACCGTAATTATGATTAAGTCTTCTATCAACGCTGTTTTGATTTAATCGCAATTTCCCATAAAGTGGCAACGCTAATAAGCTTGTGATGTGTGGGGCTATCAATAAGTTTTGCTATCTTTACTGGCATGTTTATCGAATCTTCAAAATACCATATCAAGGCGTGTGTATCCAATAAATAATTCATTCCATATACTCCCTCATTCCCTCTAATGGCGCATTGAAATCATCCGCCATCCAAACATTGCCTTTCATAAAGCCTCTCAACTCGGAAAGAGGGCGTTTTTTTGACTGTTCATCACTAATGACGCCCTCCTTCACAGGCTCAAGAAAAGTGATAGCTACTTCATATTTCCCGATTACAGAAATTGGTTGCCTTGGTTTGAAATTGACACCATCGTAAATTGCTTTTACAGCATACATGTTTTTCCTCTTTCATATACCATGATGATTATATCATAGCCATAACGACAATTCAAAACGCTTCTCAAAATCGCTTGCCATAGCAAATAAAAAGCGGTTACACCGCCTATAAATATAAAGGCGTGTAACCGCTTTCTTATTGGTTAATACTAAACTTGGGCTTCGTCTTCGTCGGGTTCTTCATCGGGTTCTTCGTAATCAGGTTCATCGGGTTCTTCATCATCGGGTTCTTCGTAATCAGGTTCATCGGGCTCTTCATCATCGGGTTCTTCGTAATCAGGTTCATCGGGTTCTTCGTAATCGTCTTCATAATAATATTCTTCTTTGGCGTCGTATTCGTAATCGTTGTACTCATTTTCATAATATTCGTTGTCTTCGGGATAAGGGTTATCATCGGCAATCGGCGGCAGAAGAATCCCCGGAAACTCTGGAAACTCCGGTGGGTACATTGGCAGATAGTCCGGTACATATGCCGCCATTATGTCAAAGGAGGTCGATACCGTTACCGTTGTGCTTGACCATGGGATTGGGCCCTGCTCGCTGACCACGCCGTCAAACCAGAAATACATGCTTTGACCGCTTTCTAAGGTGAAGTGGCGGGTTGTGACGGGGTAGTCGGTTAGTACATATTCGTATACAGAGTGGAAATAGGCTATGGCTTCGGTATAGGCTATGGTTTCTGTATGAGTTAGGGGAACTATAGCTTCATTATAGGTTGTGGGGCTGTTGTGGGCTATAGTCAGTATGAAATACATATAATTGCCATATTCGGGCAGATAGTAGCTTTCATACAAGCTGAAAAATTCCGGGTCATCTATTATGATTTTGGCTGTACACAGGGCGACGTCAATGGGGTCGTAGCCGTGGTTGGTTATTGTAAAAATTTCGGAGAAGATGAAACCTTCGCCGCCTTGAGCAGACAGAACTATCGCAAATGGTATGTCTGCGGGCAGCATTACGGAGAAATACGCATCGCAGGGCGGAAGCTCCGGTAAGAGCCCATTATTTTCGAGGCATTTGCATTCGTCATATTCACATTCACAATACTCGCAAACGCAATCGTACTCTTCACATTTGCACTCGTCATATTCATCGGCTTCGGGGTAATATTCGTAAGAGTCGCAACACTCGTCGTACTCGCAATAGTAGCATTCGGCACATTCGCAATAATCGGGCTCATATTCGTCGTCAATTTCTGGCTCATACTCGTCATAAGGCTCGTACTCGTCTTCAATTTCTGGCTCATACTCGTCATAAGGCTCGTACTCGTCGTCAATTTCTGGCTCATACTCGTCGTAAGGCTCGTACTCGTCGTCAATTTCTGGCTCATACTCGTCGTAAGGCTCGTACTCGTCGTCAATTTCTGGCTCGTATTCGTCGTAAGGCTCGTAGCCGTCTTCAATTTCGGGCTCGTATTCGTCGTATTCGGGGACGGTGGGCTCGTAGATGACGGGGGTGTATTCCAGATATTCATAATACTCTGCTTCGTACGCAAGCAAGGTTACAGGGGCGGCAATACTTACTAATGCAACCAATAAGGCTACAGCAAGGGGTTTCAGTCGAAATGACCGTTCATTAAATTTAGCAGACAATAACCTCATCCCTTTCTAACTTATGTTTGCATATACAGCTAGGTAAATTTATCACATTTATATGTTTAAAGTTATTGCAGTATTGACGATGCACACTATTGAGAAAATTGTAAGGGAGCTTAAAAACACACCTACCGAAGTTGCTATAATCCAATATCTAACTGAAGCAGCTTAACCTTACACCCGAAACCCTTATAAACCATGAGTGTACAAGAGTTTCGGGTATAACCGGCTACCGCCCTGTATAGGCGCGGCAGCCGGTATTTTTTAATCCATGCCGCCTAACGGCGGCAGCACAAATCGGTTGGTGCAAAAATTTGCTTTGCAAATTTTCACACTTATACCCAGATAAATTTAAGCGTTTTTTTGTTTAATGAGCCAGACTACGGCGCAACACTGGTGAAGGTGACAGCAAAGGTAGCAAGCGGGGCTACTCTGACGTAGCGGGTGGCTGGGGCAGCTGCTTGCAATGATTCAACAATGGCCTGACTTAATTGAATTCCGCCCGAAACTACAGTAATACCGACATCAGGCGTGACAGCCCCGCCAGATGCAACATTAAGGTCAAGGAAAGTGGTGTCACCGAAGTGGAACGGAATAGTGAAAGCACCAGTTACACCATGAAGGTTGAAGGTAGCCGTTTGAGCCCCTTGCGTTCTGGCAGCAGTATTAAAGAACCCTACTTGACTTGGCACAAACGGTGGAGTTGGGATTCCATGCGCTATCGTGATTGCGTCAGCGTCAAGGTTAAGCAGCGCGTACCCGTAGTTAATCGGGCCAGTCGGACCATCTTGGAAATCTCCAGCGGCAGGCACTGTTGTGGGGGCGGAATCCAAAGTGAACACTGCGTTAATTATAACAGTAGCCTCTGTTGCGCCAGCCCATGTCATCCAATCGGAAACGGCAGTGTTTCTGTTTACAAATCCGCCGATTCTTAGGGCGGTGCCGGTGAAGCTTTCGTCATCTACATCTACGCGGAAGCCACTTGCTTGTTGACGGTCACGAACGATAGCATAATCCGCCCCGTCAAAAAGGAAGCTCATGGAGGCTAAAGTCGCGGCGGCAAGGTCTCCGTCAACTGCTTCAGCTGCGGTAGGACCATCAAAGGAAGAGGATACAGGAATAACAAGCGCGTTTGGTGCCCAAGTTACATCCTCCACAAGGGGTGCACCCAGCTCATAGACAAATGCCGCACCATCCATTTGATATGGAGTGTCCTCACATTGCACATAAACATATGCAAGTTCGGTGCCGGTTTGAATATACGGCACACCATACAAATCATGAGTGTTGTCATCAACATCAGGGTTTTCAATCATTATCGGTACACGTCTTTGCATAGGTCTGTAGTGGTTTGGAGCATCTTCCCGTACCATTGTACCGTCCGGGCAATCACGCGTATTGGCCGGGTTCGGGTCGTCAATGTAGGGTATATCGCTACTACCCGGATAATCAGGATTTGGAATAAGATCCGGCACTTGTAGCGGTACATAATTTGGTATCATATAACGCACCATATTACGCACACGAACTTGGCCGTCGACAGGCTCTGCAGAAGCATTGATAAACAGCATGATTCTTGCATCCTCTTCAAAGTCTACGCCTGCGGGACGTTCGCCTGGGCCGGGGGCAACTGCCGGAAGGTTATCTCGGTTTTGTGCAACAGCAACGTGCCACGCGGGAATTGCACCGGTTCCACCAGCATATGGCGGGTCAGCACCAGGATCCGGGGCTGTGCCTGCATATCCCGGCACTTCGGTGGTTATGATATGAAACTCAACATCCACTTGCACGGGCCTGGTGGATTGGTTGCCAATGAATACCGCTTGGTCATGGAGGTGATGAACCAAACCCATGAACGGGGCACGAGCGGGGGAGTCCTCAGCGGGAACTTCCTGTCCGTCCGCCAAGTCCAGGAAGGGGTGCAGGCCCATTGGGTCCATAACAAAGTTGAAGCCGGCACCGGTGGGCAGTGTCACCTCAATAACCTCGGTGTCTACTACAATGATGGTACCGCCGCCGGTAACTGATGAATCAGCACCTTCGACTTGAACTTGAGTGGTGCCTGGTACAGAGCCGGCAAAAGCAGGCACAGCCAGTGACAGCACAAGCAAAAAGCTTAAAAGAACTGCTACACATTTTTTCTTCATTTTTACTTCTCCTTTTTTTATTTATTTTCTTATTCCACATGTATGGCGATGTTGATGGAAACGTCGCTTATTTCCTCAAAATCATCATCCACCAAATGGAAGATTGCAATAGCATTGTGGCTACCGGGCGGAAGCTCAACTTCAAGGGCAAAGCCCTCAACCCTTGCGCCAACAGGCATAAACGGCGATGCGTAAAGCAGCTCGCCTGTTTCGATTAAAAACACATCAAAGTATACGGTGTAGTAATTGAATGTGGAGTTGCCCACAGTAGCGTTTGAGGATGCCTGGGTAGAGCCGTTGGGGAATATCCAATGGGTGTTCATGCTGGTCGTGAAGTGGGTCGCCCGGGGGCTTATTTCTTCACCGACGCGCATGGCATCCATGTTTTCCGGCGTAAGAAGCACGCCGCGCCCACCTACCGTTCCGGCCCGCTGCACAGAGCCGCGCTCTATCACTTGAACTATAGGCTCGATTTCCCTATTCGCGCCCATTCTGTAGGCAACAATAACAGCCGCAGCAACAATCGCTACGGCGGTAACGCACCCACAAATCATAAGTACACGTTTTTTTACCTTTGATAACGGTTTTTTCATCTTAACAACTCCAATACACCGTTGGGCACCTGGTTGGCTTGCGCCAGTATGGAAAGCCCCGCTTGCTGTAATACATTTTGCTGATGAAAAGTCATCATTTCTTTTGCCATGTCTGCATTGCGTATCCGTGACTCGGAGTCCTGTAGGTTTTCAGACGAAGTGTCCAGGCTGCGCATGGTAAACTCAAGCCTGTTAATCACCGCGCCAAGCTTGGCTCGTTCCGCCAGCACCTTGGGTATTGCGTGGTCTATTATGCGAAGCTGCGCGGATATATCCATTCCTGTGTCCTCAGCCACGTTTATCAAATCCATTAAGTCACCCAGGGGGTCACCCAGGTGTAAAGTACTTATCCCGGCAATGGATACCTGCATACCCTGCGAAGAGTTCGCGCCTATCTGAAAGAAGAAGCCGTCAAAACCCGGGACGTGGGGCAGTTGCATATCCACGCCGTCAAGTAATTCCCACGCCGCGTTGACTACTTTATTATGGCAAAATACCAAGCCTACGCCGCGACGTCCGGTTTCGCCGCAAGCACCACCGCTTCCAAACGCACCGCCTAAGTTTTGGCTGCCGGGCAAATCAGCACCGGCCCCGTTAAAGGCAATCAGTAAAAACCGGCGGGCTTCGTCCGGGCTGGTGGTAAGCTGCGCATTCTCAGTGCCATATAATGCAGGCTGCAAAAACGCATTATGGTAGCCAAGGTGTCCGTCCTCGCCATGCAAGTGGTGAGCTACTTCGTCTCTAAACGCATACAAAAAGTCAGGGGCAAACTCCGAATCACCCACGGTGCTTATAAAACCGTTTACAGTGTTTATGATGTGTACAAAGGCATCATGGGCACGATTTACCATATCCCCCAGCTCGTTTGCAATCCTATGCAACTGAGGAAGGGCAGCGGGTGGAACAGGGTTAAAAGGTATAGACCCAAGCTCGTCGTACAAGCTTTCAATTTGAGCGTGTGAGCCGTTTACACCTGTTATCAGGTTAAAGCTGTCGCTTATTAAGCTTTGCGACGGCACATTCATTGCGGGGATGCGTATGGGGTGCGCGCTTCCGTCCAACAGCCTCATGCCGTTGAATTCCACACGGTTTGCGACTTGGTTGATTTCATGCATCAGCTGGTTGATTTCGTGCTGAATCATTTCGCGCTGTACCTGAGTCAATGGTTGTGGCGTGGGTGGTGTAGGATTCTCTGTCGGGCACGGAAAGGATTCAAAGAACGCATAGGTATCATTGGCGGCTTGAACCATAAGCTCCCTGATACGCCCCAGCTTGTCATTCACGCCTTGAAGCGCGCCTTCCGCTGTTTGAATCAAGCTTACGCCGTCTTGTGTGTTGCGGCTGGCTTGGTCTAATCCGCGAATTTGCGCACGCATGTTTTCGGATATGGCAAGACCCGCAGCGTCGTCCGCGGCGGTGTTTACACGGTATCCACTGCCAAGGCGTTTGGCGGCCTGGGTCTTTGTCAAGCCCGTGTTCTTTACATTGCGGTGGGCGTTTAGGCTTAACATATTTGTGCGTACTACCATGGACAAAACAACCCACCCCTTTCTGATTTAAATAACCAACAAGCAAGGCAAGCCAGCCCCCTTTCAAAAAGGAAGCTGGCTTGCTTACAGAACTTAACGCAGAATTTGTAGAAGGTTGTTGGGCATTTGGTTTGCTTGTGAAAGCATGGAAATGGATGCTTGCTGGAGCACGTTGCTCATGGTAAAGCGCATCATTTCGCGGGCCATGTCGGCGTTCCTTACGCGGCTTTCGGAATCTTGCAGGTTTTCGCTGGAGATATCCAAGCTGCGCATTGTGTAGTCCATACGGTTTTGAACAGCACCCAGGTTGGCGCGTACGCTGTTTACGTCGTCGAGGGATGCTTGCACCCATGCGATAAGCTGGGTTACGTCAGCACCGGCACCAATACCACTACCTGCGGAGGGGGTAGCAACCAAAGCGGAGATTGTGCTTACGGTAGCAGCCGCAGCGGATACCGCACGAGACACGTTTTCGAAGTCGTAGGAGATACCTTGGTTGGCGTTTGCACCTGCTTGGAAGAAAGCTACAAAGTTACCGCTGGAGGTTTCGTTGCGGAAGTGGGAAATGCTTGGTACAAAGTCGCCTGTGCCGGTAACGATGTTGCGTCCGGCAAGGGTCATTTGCGTACGGATGCTGGAAACTTCACCCAAAGCGTTCATGATGGCTGTGTCTCTGGTGTTAAGCAGACCGATAAGGTCTGTAACGGTAGAGGTGCTTGCCATCGCTGCGGAAGCAATTCTGGCACCGGCGGAGGCTCTTAGTACAGACATAGCCACTTGTTGCTGTGCCACAGTTCCGGCCGGAGCAGACATCCTAAAGGACAGGGCACGGTGTTCAGGCACAATTCGTGCCACGTTGGTAATGCTTTGGCCGGCAATATTGGTGGCCCAGCTGTTTGCTACAACGTTAGCAGGCAGACCCAAAGCGGATACGCCCAAGTTTAATTGCGCCAATGCCTCTTCAAGAACGGTTGCAAGACGGGTATTGCCTTGCAGGTCTGACCAGACGTCGGTGCTGTTGAACAGTGCCAACATTTCACGGGCATCGGCCACGGCGGCGCGATTTGTGTTCAACTCATCGGTGATGGCGTTCAAGATGAGGTTGTTGTTGTCGATGCGTGCAATTTGTTGGCTGATTGCAACGTCAAGCGCGGGGCCCATTGCAAGCACGCGGTTGGTGTTGAATTCTACGCGTTGCTGCATGGATGCGATTTCTGTGGCAAGCTGGCTGATTTCTTGCTCAATCATCGTACGTTGGTCTTGCGTGTTGGTATCGTTGGAGGCTTGAACCAGAAGTTCGCGAACACGCTGAAGCATGTTTCCGATTTCCTCTAAGCCACCTTCTGTTGTAAGAAGCATTGCTTGCCCGTCTTGGGCGTTGCGGCTGGCTTGGTCAAGGCCGCGGATTTGCGCGCGCATGGTTTCGGAAATTGCAAGACCTGCGGCGTCGTCAGCGGCGGAGTTAATCCTGTAACCGCTGGAAAGTCTGTTGCTGGCTCTGCGTTGCTCAAGGCCAACGTTTTTCATGTTTCTGTGCGCATTCAGCGCAAAGATGTTTGTACGTACTACCATGTTTGACATTTTTCTTCCTCCTTGAAGTTGGGGTGTCACCCCTTTTATATTTGTGTTGCCCTTTACTGCCTGAAGAACAATACTTAGATTTTGTCTTCACATACTATATCGGCATGTGTTTTATAAACTTAACGGTTTTTTTTTACCTTCTTACATATTCCAATTCATCCCTCAGCTCTTGGGGGACTTCAACGGTCTTGCTTAGCTTGTCGATGAAGCGGGAAAGCAGCTGGTCGCGTTGCTGCTGTTTGAAGATGTAGCGTTTTTGCAGCTCGGCGTATTGGGGATTTTGCGCCAGCTGTTCGCGAATGGAGGCGTTGAAGGGGCAGTACATAGTTAGGATTTTGCGGGCGAACTTGTTAAGACGGGGCGCGCCGTTGCTCTCGTGCATAATCCAGTCCACATAGTTGTGGACGAAAACGTTTTTCCAATTGTTTCTTGCACGGGAAAGCTCGGTTTTGACGGCAGCCTTTACCTCTGAGGAAAGCTCGCGGTTTGTGCGGTAGAATTGCAGATAATCGCAGTATTCGCTGGTGAGGGAGGCGTCCGTGACATCGTTCCAGCGGATGCCCTGTACGCGCTTGCACATTTCCCAGCGGAATTCGCCGGCCAAAGTGATGATAAGGGTGCGCAGGTCGGTAAGCATAAACAGCGGGATGAACATGCGCCCGTGAGTAGTGCGCTTGCGGCCTTCGATTTCCTGCCACATGATGCCGCGCACGCCCATGTTGGGCATTAATATAACCTCCGGCAGAATTTCGACGTGAATGGTTTCCTTTGGTACGCCGATTTCCGGGTTGGAGTAAACGGTTTCGCGGTAAAATGCCGAAAAGTCGATGCTGCGGATTTCGTCAAAAATGGCTTTTAGCGCGTCCGGCGTAACCAAAGAGGTGTCCAGGCCGCGCTGGACATTGTTGTCCGCAAAGAGGGGGCAAAACGTGGTAATGCGCCCGAAGGTAAGCTTGTTTACGATGGGGAAGATGTTTTCCATTTCAAATTTTAGTTTCTCATCGGTGTCTTTCAGAAGAGCTTCCATTTGGGCGGCGTCTATTTTGTAGGATTGTTTTAATTCCTGTAAGTACGCTGGATAATCCATATCAAACTCGTTGCGGCAGGGCTCGCGCTTGCCGCTGTAAATGGCTGACATCCACTCGCTGACGGTGTAGATTCCGTTATCCGGGTCGCCCGCAAGCGTGTCGGCAATGGAGTACAGGTAGTCCGCGTTTTCGTGGCCGGCAAGGGTTGCGTCCACATACCCGAAGTTAAGGAACATCTTTATAATTGTGTTAGGCGCGGGGTCGTTCAGGCTCTTGGTCAGAATCTTTGTGTAAATTTCGTTAAACATGGTGGTCAGCTCGCGTCGCATGTGGTGAACGGCGTCGTCGGAGCTGTTCCTGTCGGTGGTTTCGGTGTATTCGCGCACATATTTTGTAAATTTGCTTCGCAGCTCCTGTTCGCACTCCGAATAATCTAAAATCGTATCCAATGATTCCGCCAAATTCACCTTTACACCCGTGGCGGAGGTCACGCTTGTTTCCACCCGGTTCTCGCGTTTGGCGGCCAAGGCTTCCTTGTAGGCGTTTACGCGGTTTTCATATTGAGCGCGGTCGAGATATGACACGCTTGACAGCAGAGCGTTCATCGGGTTCATCAAGGTTTCCACTGCGGCGTCCGCGCCTTTTATATTGATTGTGGACAGATGTAATTCTGAAACCAAGGTAAATAAATCAAGCCCGCTATTGCTTAAAAACACCCGCAAAATATTGCGCAAATAATCCTGATGCTGTTTACAGGTCTGCATCACTTGGCTTATATCCACGATGCTTCTGCGCATGAAACCAAGGGATATTCCCGGCTTGCGAAAAAAGCCTTTTTGCGCGGCCGGCTCTAAGGATTTTATTTCCAAATAGTATTCGTTTAACCATTCTTCAAAAGTGTCGTAGTCGGGGGGCAAGGCCGCGTTTGCCGACTCCAGCTTCTTTGCCGTAAACGCAAAGCGTTCGCATAAACGCTCGTACAGCGGAAAAATATCTTTTACAAGCTTGTATGCCTTTTCGGCCTCTTGTTTAAGTTTTGTTTTATATTGTAAAAATTTCGCAACCTGCCGACACATGGATGCCACAAATAAATTGGCCACGTCCGCATTGTCCCGCATCAGCGTTTCCAAGCTGGAAAAGTCGTCGTACTGATATGAAAATGCCGTTACATCCGTTACCGCCTTGTATGTGTGGTCGTGAGTGCCCGCGCTCAGGGCGTACAGCCCAATCGTGTCACCTTGCTCAAACCGGAAACTATGACCGTTAAATACGCATTCCGCCATCCCCTTCGTGATAAAAAAAAGATGCCTCAATGGTTCTCCGGCATTACACAGTATGCTTCCTTGCTTAAATTCTGATAAGGGCATATAAATAACCTCGCTTCGTTTATCATGACCCTTCCACTATACTATGTACCCCTTGCCAGGGCAAGAAAAATTTCTAAGGTTTTTTCAAATGTGGTATAATTCGTACCCTAGCTCTCCTTAATCTCCCCTACCCTATAGGCATCAAGGAGAAGCATAAGGTCGCTGATTTGCTCGCTAATTTGTTCGCCGATATCCGTATCGGCGACTTTTTTTCTGGCGGGACTGCGCTCGACATAAAATGTTTCGCTTAAAATATCCACTTCGTTTTCAACTGCGTCCTCCGCTGAAACAAAGGGAGTATGAGAGGCCAGCAGAAGCCCTTGGGAATTGTAAATCAGAGTGTACCCCGCGATTCCAGTGACATTTTGATACGCCTTGGCAAAGCCACCGTCAATGACGATAAGGCCTCCGCCAGCTTTTACCGGGCTTTCGCCCTTGGTTGTTTTTACGGGGGTATGGCCGTTTATTATTTTTGCGTTTAATGAGTTCAGCCCAAACTCCTCTAAAATCATTGCACAAAGCTCCTGATTGTCGCGTTTTTTATAGTACGGGCTGGGTGTTTCCTTTATAAGCTCTTTGGAATCGGTAAAATACCTCTCGAAAGTGGTCATCGTGTGCTTGCCGTACAGCGGGGAATCCGCGCCGCACCACAGATACCACATAATATCAAGGCCGTTCTGCCGCTCCTTGCTGCCCTCCGCGCCGAAAAATCCGCGCCGGGCGGTAGACTCCAGTTTGTCCAGTAAAGCCCTGCCTTTTAGCTCTGTTTTAAAAAGATTTACGGATTTTAACCGGCCGTCCTCCGTGAGCGGAATTCCACCGTGGAACAGCAGGTTGGAATTGTAAATCTTATACATAGAGCCCCGGTTGAACAAAAACCGCACATGCTGGCCAAGCCGCGCACTGTGTTTAAACGAGAAGCGGATTTTCTCCATGATTTCCTTTTCCTCCGGGGTCAGCCTAAGGGGGGCCGCCGGGTCAACCGTGGGGAAATTATCGTCCGCCAGCGGTACGTTTAGCTTGTCGAGTTTATCCAAAAGAATCCGGCCATCCATTTCATACTCCGGATGGCGAGCAATTAGCTCCGCCTCCACCTTGAACTGGATGATTGCAATAGCCTTGTGCATCTTCGCAATCAAATCCAGCTCCTTGTCGCTTTTGCCCTCGGTCCGGCCGGGAAGAAAGCGCGTGCAGGGGTCGCTTCCGTAGTATTCCATGGCAAAAGTGGCCAGCGGCACCAGGTTTATGCCGTAGTCCTCCTCGATTGTCTCCAAAATGGCGTACTTGGCCGAAATGCGGATTACATTGCAAATAAGCGCGTCGCTGCCCGACGCCGCGCCCATCCAAGCAATATCATGATTGCCCCATTGCACGTCAACAGAGTGATAATTTTGCAAAATATCCATGACCTTGGCCGCGCCGGAACCCCTGTCGAAAATATCCCCCAGCACATGCAGATGGTCGATGGACAGCCGTTGGATTACATTGGAAATGTCAATGATAAAGGCGTCGGCGCGTTTTAGCCTGATAATTTTGTCGATTATTTCCAAATAATATTCCTGCTTGTGAATAACAGACGTATCCTCAAAAATTAATTCCTCCAATATATGAGGGGCCTCCGGCGGCAGGGCCTTTCTCACAGCGGCGCGGGTATACTTGCTGGCCGTGCGCTTGCAAATCTTTAACAGCCGAAAAAGCTGAATCTTATACCATTCATCAGTGATTTCGCCCTTCTTGCGGATATACTCCAGCTTAGCCGCAGGGTAGTACACCAGCGTCGCAAGATTGCGTTTTTCGCTGGCCATCAGCGTGTTGCCAAAAAGCTCGTCAATATAACCCTTCACCACCCCGGACGCATTGCGCAAAACATGCCCAAAGCTTTCATCCTCACCGTGGATGTCCGACACAAAATGCTCCGTTCCCTTGGGTAAGTTCAGGATTGCCGATAGCTTGATAATTTCCGTGCTGACCTCGCTGATATTACGATAGCGCGATGCCAGGAGTTTTAGATATTTTAGATTTTTTGCCATGCGGATTTACACGCCCTTTCGGATTTACCACAAATGATTTATGTCTGCGTCGATGGCTTTCTCCACTTCTTTTATTTTTCTGCTTGATAGCTCTATCTCCTGTTGCATTTTTACAAAAGATTGCTGTACATCATCAGATGGAATAGGTATTTCGATTTTCAGGAAAATATCTGGAGATATGCTTCTGCGTCTGTCAACGGCACCTTGCATTGCCATTCTATATACACTTCTCATTTTAGATGACCGCAGAAGAAGTTCTAGGTATGTCAGGTCTATAGTATGTGTTTTAAGCCGCCATATTGTGTATGCCGGGCTTACAGCCGCATACGGATACTTTCGCTGAAACCCTAGCACCCCTTCATCAACAGGAAAACCTACAACCAATTCGTTCATATTAACCTTTTTATAATTAGATATATCTTGACTTGCTATCCTTTTCTTAAATTTTTCACTTTGGTCAATTAGACCTTGATTCATGGTGATTGACATAATTGGCGCATCTTTTTTTTCACCAATTCGCTCGCCATCGGTTGGTTCGAAAATTTCTGAAAGTTTCATCGAAGTATGCTTATCCGTAGTATAAAACAAATATGTCCTATACGGAGCAGCATTTAAAATGTATTTGTTTTGTCTAACATGGTTAATTGATATTTTGTCTATACCTATTGAAGCTAAATATTCCTTGTCTTGTTTATCAAGGCCATTTTCAGACAAAACCAATTCAAGGTCATTTCTCCCTTCAATTCTCTGACGTTTTTTATCTAATGTGTAGCCATCATTTTTTACATCAAAATGCCAATAATGCTTTTCAGTCTTGTTCTTTTTTACATCTTCAAAATATAAAATACTGGCTTTTGCTCTGTTATAAGGCTCAAATGAGCCTCTGGGCAGGGAAATGATGTTCACAAGATTTGCATTACTTAGTAAATACTTTCTTGTATCTTCAAATGATTTATTACCTGCGTTTGTAAGAAAACCATCAGGTACAACCATTGCAATTTTTCCGCCTTCTTTTACTGCTCTAAAACAATGCTGCGGACAAATAATGTCACCATTTCTGTTGGGGATGGTGTATTTATCACCATGCCGCGTTTTCTGCGCAAATGGCATATTGGTTAAGACAATATCATATTTGTCGTCTATTGGATTTGCCAAGCTATCTCTTTTTGTAATATTATTATGCCCGTCCCCTGTCAAAATCATATTCATTTTAGCAATATGAGCAGTTTTTGTAATATCAGAACCAAAAACCGTACCTTCTTTAAGAAATTCAATGTTTCTCTCGTTTCTGGGCATATTGTCTAATATATGTTTAAATGCAACAATAAGCATACCTCCGGTGCCGCAAAACGGGTCGTAAATTGTTTCGCCAATTTGAGGGTTTATCAGCTTAACCATTGTCTTGACAATGTGTCTGGGTGTAAAGATTTCCCCTAAGTCCGAAGGATTGCTGGCACTATATGTTCTAATAAAGTATTCAAATGCATCCCCTTTGATATCTGCATTAATGTCCGTTAATTGCAAATCATCAAGAAGTGTAATTATTTCCTTTAGATTATCAGGATGCTCTATTTGAAGGGGCTGAAAAATATTCTCGTCTTGATATTCCATTGAAAACCACTTTAGAACAGTGTCACTTACATAACTTAAAAGTTCTGCGCCTGATTTATTCTTAAAATAATCCCAGCGATAGACTCTGTTTATTTTTGATTTTTCGCCATGTTGTTCTTTTGCATCTTCAATCTCACTTAAAACTTTTAGAAAAAGCATATTAGAAAATTCCGTAAATCTTTCCAACCCCTGCTGCAAACCCTCTTCTCTTAATAAATCGTTCACCGTATCAAATATAGAAATTAATTCTCCCCTGGATTTAATGACTTTTTTATTCAATGTACTTACTTCATTAGTGTGAATAAATTTCAATAATACCGATTCACGTACCAGTTCATCTATTTCTTCACCATTTAATATAAGTGGTTCATTTGTTTTTAAATGAAGTGTTTTTGTAAATATTCCATCTGTTGCAAAGACAATAGGAGCTCCAATTTTTTCAGCATATAAAGAACCTTGCCGCATTGCATCATAAATATTTTGCCCGGGCTTTTTTGCCTCTATGACCGCTAAAGGGCCACCTGACTGCGACGGATACAAAACATAATCAGGCCGCTTACCCTCAAGCAACTTCTTTTGTTCTTGATTTTTTACCCTTTGTATATATACATTGCGTTCTTTTGAAGTAGGATTGTTATCCCATCCTAAATTTCTCAATTGATTATCTATCAGTATCTCTGTATCTCTTTCAACCGTTAAGCTTGGCATGGAAAGCCTCCAAAACATTTAATTCTCAAAAATAGCCTTGCAAAATTTTCTTAAAATGCAAGGCTATTTTTTATTGGGTCAAAGCTTTAATTATACGCCTTATGCAGGTCTCTTACATAGTCTGGCAACAATTTGGGGGAAACCATATCATTTTCGATGCCAGCGGCTTCTAGGGTCTTGGCATAGTCGTCTATGTGTTTGAGGCTCATTTTGCCAAGGTTCACAGAGGCGGCCTTTTCAGCGGCGGCTTTTCCGGCTAGGCGGCCAAAAACAACTACGTCCAGCATGGAATTGCCCAACAGACGATTGCGGCCGTGGATTCCGCCGATGGCCTCACCAGCCACGAACAGATTCTCAATTTCCTTGGTATTGCCGCCCGCTTCAATATCAATGCCGCCATTTTGATAATGGAAAGTGGGGTACATTAAAATGGGGACTTCTCTAATATCAATGCCATAGTTTTGGAACATATGCATAATGCCGGGGATGCTTTGCTCAATCATGGACGCACCAGATTTTTTCACGATTAGTGGGGTGTCCAGCCATACACCCGCGCCATTTGGTGTGGGGATACCCTTGCCGCGCTCGCCACATTCCCGAATTATGGCAGAACTGACCACGTCCCGGGTTTCCAGTGGGTGGACAAAGGCCGTACCGTCGATATTAACAAGTTGCGCGCCGATGGAACGCACTTTTTCCGTAACCAACGCGCCAAAAAGTTGGGTCGGATAGGCCACGCCCGTGGGATGATACTGGATGGCCTCCTGATATAAAAGGCTCGCGCCCACGCGATAAGCCATAATCAGGCCGTCGGCGGTCGCGCCGTAGTGATTGGTCGTGGGGAAGCCGTGATAATGCATACGGCCCGCGCCTCCGGTGGAAATGATTACGGTTTTGGCCTTGGCAACTACATATTCCCCGGTTAGCATATTCATAAGAACCGCACCGGCAACCTTGCCGTTTTCGTCCAAAATCAGCTCCAACGCGGCAGTGTAATCCGCGATTGGGACGCCCAAGTTGCGCACTTCGTTGATTAAAACCCGGGTGATTTCAAGGCCGGTATAGTCCGCACAGGCATGGAGACGTTTGCGGGAGATTCCGCCGCCGGAAACGGAAAGCATCGTGCCGTCCAGCTCTTTGTCGAACATGACGCCTAAATTTTCCAGCCAGGAGATTGCGCCGGGGCCATCCATTACCAGACGTCTTAGCAATTCGGGCTTGTTGGCATAATGCCCGCCGCCCATGCTGTCCAAATAATGCTGTTGGGGCGAGTCGTTTTCCTTGTCGGCGGCTTGAATTCCACCCTCGGCCATGGTGCTGTTGGCGTCGCCAATGCGCAGTTTTGTCGCAATCATTACATTGGCTCCGGCCTTTTTAGCCTCAATTGCCGCAGAAGCACCTGCGCCGCCACCGCCGATGATTAACACATCAACATCGTATTTTGGCGTGTCAAAGTCAAATTCTATGCCCTTGATGCGGCTGTTGGCGTGCAAAAGCTCCACCAGCTCGATTGGGGCTTTTTCGCCTTTATTTTTCCCGACTTGAATCGTTCCAAAGCCGGAATCCTGATAGTCCGGGTGGTAGCCGTTAAGCAGGGCTTTCTTCTCGTCCGCAGTCAAGCGGTTCGGCTCGTTCTTATATCGTTCTTCCCGCGTGGCTTCCACGGTTTTGATTAATTCCAGCATTTTAGCAGAATACATGGGGCGGCCTCCTACTTCTCAATATCGCGTGTGTCATACAGCTTTTTAATTTCTTCCATGGGCATTTTTATCATGTCGTCGATGGCGGCATCGAATTCCCCTGCGTTGATGGCCTCTGTGCGAATGCGGGTATGCTCGGCCTTTGGTGTGAGATATTTGGCCGACAGGCGACGCGCCAGAAGCCCCACCAGCGAATGGGAAATATTGGCCGGGCATCGCGCAGAGCAAATGCCGCAGGCCACGCAGTCGAAGGAGGTTTCGGCACAGCGTTTGAGGTCGTTGCGTTTGGCATAGGCGATATATTGCATGGTATTAAGACTTTTCGAGCATGACTTCGTACAGGAATTACAGGCCACGCACCCGAAAATTTCCGGGAAGAATTGCATCATAATCTGGTCGTCTGGCCGGATTTCTTCCATATTGTATGTGCGTTTATCCAGCGGGAAGAACGGAAGCGAGGCCACATACATGCCCTCTTCAACCTTTTGTTGACAGGCCAGCACGAAATGCACCTTCGATTTGCCCTCGATTCTGTAAATCGTCGCACACGCGCCGCAGAAACCATGCCGGCATCCGCACCCGCGCACAAGGCGATATCCGGCGTATTCCATCGCCGTCATGATTGTAAGTTCGGCGGGCACGTCGTAGGGTTTTCCGTCGAAATAAACCTTTGCTAGTTCCATATATATCCCCTCCTAATATTCATCCGGTATGGTGTCCAGTTCGTCGCATCGGAAAACCGGACCATCCTTACAAACGTATTTCGAGCCGATATTACAGCGGCCACATTTGCCAAAGCCGCATTTCATGCGAAGCTCCAAAGTCGTATAGACCTGTTCTTTTTTAAAACCCATTTCCAGCAAGGCGGCAAGCACAAACTTTATCATAATAGGCGGGCCGCAGACGATGGCGGTTTTGTCGGTAGAGAAACCGATTTCCTTCAAATATGCGGGCACAAAACCCACATGACCGTCCCAGTTCTCTTCCTCCCGGTCAATTGTGAGATAAATATCGTCTTTGTAACGGCCTTCCAGCTCGCTTTTGAAAACCAAGTCCGCCGCCGAACGCGCCCCATATAAAATGTCAATTTCGCCGTAATTCTCGCGCTTATCCAGCACATAATTGATTACCGAGCGCACGGGCGCAAGGCCGATTCCCCCGGCAATAAACAGGAGATTCTGCCCTTTTAAAACATCATCCACCGGGAACGGGCGGCCATATGGCCCACGAATGGTGATTTGACTGCCGACCTCCAGCGTATGCAGGTAGTCGGTAAGTTTTCCACATGCCTTGATTGCGAATTCCATGCAATCAGTATTCGTAGGCGAGGATGTAATGGAAAACATTGCCTCACCTACCCCCGGCACAGACAGCATCGCGCATTGCCCGGGCATATGGTCAAAAGCCTTTTTGCCATCGGGCAATGTTACGCTGAATGTCTTTACATCAGGCGTCTCCACCCGAATGTCGGTAATCACGGCAACTTGCGGTATTAATTCATCGCGGATATCACACATTCGAGTCCACCCCAAAACTTTTTATGACTTTTATAATATTCAGCGACGACGGGCATTTTGCAACACATCGCCCGCATCCCACACAAGCAAATTCACCATTATTTTTATCAGGAAAATACACAAGTTTATGCATAAAACGCTGGCGGAACCGCTCTTTTTGCGTTTGACGCGGATTGCCGTGGGCCATTTGCGTAAAATCGGAATACATACATGAATCCCAGCAACGGAAGCGTTTGATTTTCGCACCGGCGGTAAAATCTTTTATGTCATAGCACTGACAGGTCGGGCAGATAAATGTACATGTGCCGCAGGCTATGCACGTCTTATGCAAATCGTCCCACTGCGGGGCGTCGAATAATTCAAGTAGATGATTTGGTACAAGCTTTTCCAATGGAAGCCCGTTAGAGTACGGGAGAGTGTCGATTTTTTCCCGTATTTCCTTTTGCTGGGCTTTTATATCGGCCTCACCGTCGTTGCCCACTTCTTCAATTAGATGATTTGGACAAACCTTTTTTAATAGCTCCGCACCCTTTTCACTTTGGGCTTGCAAATGGATAGTATCACCGATTTGCCATGCCGCAATATCCGCCTCCGGGCTTGCGGCGTCAATGCCAAAAGCCTTGCAAAAACAGGTAGGTTGCGGATTCGCACAAGCCAAGGAAATCAGCACCCCTTGCTCCCGCCGCGCTTGATAAAATTTGTCCACCGGGTCTGCCAAGTACACGCTATCCAATATATGTATAGCCTTAATATCGCACGGGCGGATTCCGAAAATCACAAAAGGCTTATCAACCACGGGTGCGGCCTCAATCTGGATTGCCTTGCCCTCTTGAGTCGCGTCAAATAAATTCTCCACCTGCGGAAAAAAGAAATCCTTTGGCGAACGGACAGTTTTTAAGGTTTCGAGGTCTAAACCATCAACGTTAGCGTCGGTGAAGCGTTCGAAATTAACCAACTCGCCGTCGCAAATCGGCGCGTAAACGTCGTGACCACTTTGCATTAGGAAATCAAAAAATTTCGTCAGATTTTCTTTTTTTATTGCAAGCATGTGTGTTACCCCCTAAATCCAAAGCATACTACACTTTCTGTTTGATGCCGGCTTCTTTCAATGTTATCACTCATATATGCAATCCCACACATTGGGGGAGCAGGGCAAGTTATAATTTTCCTTGATGTATAATAATAAACGTATTGTTTCCTCTTGATTTGCTTCGCGAGCAGATATTACTCTTAAGATGTAGTCTGTGAAGGGTGGAAATAATGCTAAACTGGATGAATAAATCACTGCCTAAGCCCACACAACCCTAAGGGTGCACTTATGTACCACCACAAGTTATGGTACATGCATTTACTCATTAAAGACAATACTTATTTTCTACCACGCCGTTTTAACGCAGTCCATCTCGACAGCATCTCTACCAGTAAGGCCACATAGTATAATCCCCATACGGTCGACCACCAACACTGACCACATGGTTTAAAGGCCACCAATCGGTTATCGGGTTTTCTTGTAGTAATAGCCATAACACGGCTGGTTCAGACGTTGCGTACATCAATGGCGACACATCGGTAATTTGATTGCTGGCTAGATGTAGCGTTATCATATCTGGCATCATATTCAGCAGCGGCGTTAAATCGTTGATTTGGTTACTGCGTAGGCGTATGTTCCTTAAATTACTTAGCTCTGAAAGCGGGGAAAGGTCGCTGATTTGGTTGTAGTTAAAGTTTATGGCGGATATTCCCGTTAAGTTTGACAGCGGTGAAAGGTCGTCAATTTGGTTACGTGGTGCAAATATGCCCCATATATTTGGCAAATTTGCTACACTCAATGGAGATAAATCGCTAATTTGGTTGTCGCCAATTTGTAAAATTTCCAAGTTGGTCAAGTTAGCCAGTGGCGATATATCGCTGATTTGATTGTTGTACAATTCCAACCTTATCAGAGTTGTCATATTAGCCAGTGGAGATAAATCGCTAATTTGATTGTTGGCAAGATAAAGCATATTCAAGTTAGTTAATCCTACAAGCGGCGAAATATCGGTTATTTGATTTCCAGCCGAATGAGTGCGAGTCCTGCCAAAATTCAATATAGATAAATTGGTCATTCCTGCCACCGCCGAAATATCACTTATATAATTGCCATCCAAGCTAAGATATCTCATGCGTGTCATGTTAGCCAATGGCGATATATCGTATATTTGGTTGTTTTCTAAATGCAACCACTCTAAATCCATATTGGCAAGTGGAGAAATGTCGCTTATTTGATTGTTGCTACCGCTGAAATGGGTTAAATTTAAGCCCGCAATAGGGCTTAAATCACTAACGGGCGAATTGCTTATGCCCAAGTTCCGCAAATTCGTTAATCCAGCCAGTGGCGAAAGGTCTGTAACTTGTGTACTGAAAAAGCCAATGTGCGTTAAATTCACCATGTAGCGGAACTGCGCAAGGTCATCTTGCGTTAAATCGAACATCAACTCGAATTGCGGAATTTCTGTCAGAGATGTGCTGAATTGCGTTCCTTGAATAGTTATATAATCAGGGATGTCGAAATCAACAACCAGAATTGTTGGTGCAGGTGTTGAAGGTTCGGTAGTGCTGTTTTGCTCATTGTCCTCAGTATAATAGCCATCCGTTTTATCGTTTTCTACGCCATCGCCATTTTCGTTAGATGCTCCGAAGCCACAACCAGCAAATCCTGTAACCAATGAAACAACGAGAAACAAAATGCATATACCATGCAATATTTTTTTCATTTCCATTCCTCCTGTATATTTGAAGAAGCCGTTCAAGAGAATTTAGCTTCAAAGTCAACCATAATAGTAGCATAGTTATAGCCGCACAGTCCAGTTTTCTAACTGCGTGAAACCTTCGGGCTATGCGTTATTTCCACCCTCAAGCGAAGTCTTCGGCTTTTGCCTATTATTTATGAACTTATCTTCATCTTGTGAATGCTCCAGTATGTTTTTGTCTCTATCCCAATCAAAATGTTTGCCATCTAGCGCATACATGTTTTCCTCCTAAAAGCTTGATGGCTCGGGGTCTTGGTCGATATTAAAATCCGTTAGAGGGCCAAGAGCCTCAATGTCTGCGCCGGCTTGGAATTCGCCATAAAGCTCGTTGATGTCCTTGATAAATTTGCGGTTAAGCAAATTCAACTCAATTCCCTGGGGGCACACCCGGGCGCATTCGCCGCAATCGGTGCAACGCCCGGCTACGTGATAAGCGCGGATAATATGAAACATTTGCTCTTCGAAGGACGAGGCATTGGCTTTCTGCTCCGTATCATAACTATCGCCATCAAAGACGCATTTTTTACAGCTACAGGACGGGCAGGCATTCCGGCAGGCATTGCAACGAATGCACTTGGAAAGCTGATTCTGCCAGAAAGCATATCTTTCATCAGAAGTCATTTTTTCGACTTCTTCCACGCGGTCAAAACGCGCCGCCGCATCATCGGTTTCGCGCTTAACGGTCTCCGCGCCGATTAATTCATCATAGATTACATGATTAATTTTCGTACAAACGCGGCATCTTTCTAAAAGGCCGGTTCCTTGCATTTCTTCGACTGCTACTACACCTTCGCAACCCACGCCTATAATATAAGCTTTTTCCCGGGAAACACGGTTTTCCTTTAGCAATTGATTATAGCTGTAGGTGTCGCAGGGGCGCAGAAACACCAATGTTTTTCCGTCTTCTTTTTTTGCCTCAACCATGAATTTCGCCAAATTTGCGGCGCAAAATTTATCATATACCATCTCGTCAAGCTGGCTTTCATCCGCAAAAAACGCGGGCGCGGGATTTTGTGGAAAATCGCCTTTTTTCCAGGCAAGGACTTTTTGAACAATTCCTCCGGCCAGCAATTCCTTGGCTTTTGCTTTCATCAGTTCTTGCATCGCCAATCCTCCAGCCTTTTATTTTCGCCCAGCTCGTGAATTTGCCCGACAAATTTATTCATTACAGTGGCGAATTTCACGCCCTCTGCCGCCGAAACCCATTCCAGATGAGTGCGGCCCTTTTCGATACCCAAGAAGTCCAGCATAGAATATAAAAGCGTGATTCGTCTGCGGGTATAATAATTTCCGGTGCTGTAATGGCAGTCGCCGGGGTGACAGCCGCAGATGATTACGCCATCCGCACCCTTTTGGAATGCGCGAAGCACAAACAGCGGATTAACGCGGCAAGAGCATGGCACTTTTATGATTTTGACCTCGGCGGGATATTGCAGGCGGCTGGTTCCCGCCAAGTCCGCCCCGGCGTAGGAGCACCAGTTGCAACAAAAGGCCACTACCAGCGGTTTGAAATCTACTTGCATATCGCGTCCACCTCCGCCATGATTTGTTTATTGGAAAAGCCCTGTAAATCCATCGCGCCGGAGGGACATGTCACAGCACACGCGCCGCAACCCTGACACAGGGCATTGTTTACAAACGCCGTTTCGCTTTCGTTGTCATTTTTGCTTGGGCCAGCCTCATAAGAAATCGCACCATAGGGGCAA
This sequence comes from Defluviitaleaceae bacterium, assembly GCA_009788085.1. Taxonomy (GTDB): domain Bacteria; phylum Bacillota; class Clostridia; order Lachnospirales; family WQUN01; genus WRAH01. The sequence goes on along the minus strand of WQSB01000013.1, from coordinate 339 downwards.
ACTTTCGCGCATAATGCACAGCCATTGCACAGCTTTTCATTGGAAATGGCGGTGCAGGGGTTGGTCAAAAGTTTATCCTTCACCAGCAGGCCGATTACCTTTGCGGCAGTCGCGCCGGCCTGGGCCACGGTTTCGGGAATATCCTTTGGCCCTTGGCACACGCCAGAGAGAAATACCCCCGCCGTGGGGCTTTCCACCGGGCGCAATTTCGGGTGCGCTTCCGTCATGAAATTATTGGTGTCGATGCTGGCGGTCAGCATGGAGGCAATATTTCTTACAGATTTCACCGGTTCGATGGCGGTTGCAAGCACTACCAAATCCGTTTTCAAATCCAGCTTG
>WQSB01000012.1 GCA_009788085.1 Defluviitaleaceae bacterium | reverse complement strand
GTGACGGCATGTTCATGACCCGAGCCCCCTTCGGAAATCAGCAGGTAATAATACTCGCCTTTCTTATATATATGGGGGCTCTCCGCCCAAACGCTGTCTTTTAGCGCGCCATGCCAAATGACAAAACGCTGGCCGGTTAATTTCATCAACCCAAGGTCAAGCTCCTGCAAATAAATTTCATTGTCGCCGAAAAATTTTCCGCCCCCCTGCCGCTCGCATGTGCCATGATAATAGCAGCGTCCATCCGTATCGAAAAACAACGACGGGTTAATCCCCGCCGCACCATGAATATAAAACGGCTCCGACCATGGGCCGGCCGGGTCTGTTGCCGTCACAAGAAAATTCCCGCCATGGGAAACATTGGTTGATGTCAAATAAAAAACGCCATCGTAGTAACGCAGCGTAGACGCAAAAATTCCGCGGCTAATTTCCGCGCCGTCAAGGGGCAATTGAGAGGGTCTATCCAGCACATTTCCGATTTGCCGCCAGTTCACTAAGTCTTTACTGTGAAAAATGGGCACACCCGGAAAATACCCAAATGTCGCAGTCACCAAATAATAATCATCCTTTACCCTACAAACAGAGGGTTCCGGATAAAACCCGGGCAGAATGGGGTTTTTGAAGGTCATGGGGCTCCTCCTTGTTTATGGCCTTGGGTACACGGTCACATTTTTATGCCTCACATCCACGCTTGCCTCCAGCGTAATTCTGCCGGACTGCGGATAGCAGCCTGTTTCTATAAAAATATTCATCCGGCTTCCCGCGATGTATGTAATGCGAATAACGGCGATATTCGCAGCAAATTCATTATCCCCAAATTCAAGCCGATGATGCCGGATTGCCTCTTCCGGCAAGCTTGCGTCAAAATTAAACCGGTAAGGATGCACGCCCCCCAGCGGGTCACGCTCGTACAAAGTCAACTGCCGCAGAATGCCGTCACTATCGTTGATTAGCTCAATATCCCATGACATTTGCATGTTCATAATCAGCGCGTCCATGGCAACGCGGGCGTTTTCAAAGGCATTTTGCCGCGCCCGCAACGCCACCGACGCCTGGGTAATATGATGCCATGTTAAAAACACCCCGGTTGATAAAACCAGCCACAGGGCCAGCGCGATTGTGGCCTCCAAAAGTGTAAGCCCTTTAGAGCGTTTCACTTTGTCATATCGGCCGCGATTTCAGCCGCCACCCGGGCATTATTAAACACCAAGGCTTTGTTTGCGCCAACACTTTTTCCCTCTGTTATTTCGCTGAGTCTTGCCAGCAAAAAAGGTGTGGATTCTTTCCCGTGTATGTTTTTTTCAACAGATTCCCTCACAGCCGCTTCTACCTTGGCCTGAATAAAATCGTAATCCAGCTCCGCTTCCCTCGGTATAGGATTGCACACCAACATACCGCCTTTTAAACCCAGCTCAAAGGACGTTTGAATTAGACCGGCTATGGCGGCGGTTGTCGGCAAATTGTAATCTACCTTCATGCCGCTGGTTCTTGTATAAAAATTCGGAAAATCCTCCGTGTTGTAGCCGATTACGGGTACGCCGGCGGTTTCAAGATATTCCAATGTCAGGGGAATGTCCAAAATGGACTTTGCCCCGGCGCATACCACGGCTACTTTTGTTTGGGCAAGCTCCTCCAAGTCTGCGGAAATATCAAATGTAGTTTCCGCCCCCCTGTGCACGCCACCTATGCCCCCCGTGGCGAATACTTTAATGCCCGCCATTTCCGCAAAAATCATTGTGCCGGCTACGGTAGTCGCGCCGCTTAGTTTTTGAGAAATAATCGCCGCCGCATCCCGCCGCGAACATTTGCGGATTCCCTTGGTGCTGGCCAGAAATTCGATTTCGTCCGCATTAAGCCCCACTCTTATTTTGCCGTTTAGAATGGCGATAGTGGCCGGAATTGCCCCGGCCTCCCTTATAATTTTTTCACATGTTTGGGCGGTTTCGATATTCTCCGGATAATTAAATCCATGGGAAATTATTGTAGATTCCAACGCAACAACGGGCCTGCCGGTGTTTAACGCTTCTTTTACCTCTTCACTTATTTTCAGATATTCCATCCCGTACTCTCCTCTCATTTAAATGGGGGATCTGCCCCCAAACCCCCGCCACTCCGCCGGGCAAAGCCCGGCTACGCTTCCTCGCTGCGCTGCGGCATCGCGCTTTGTGCGCGATGTTCACTAATCAGGAGGCTTACGGCTTTTTCGCTCATTAATGCCTCTTGGGCCATTGCATGGGAAAATCGCAACGTATAATCCGCGCTTTTATTGTGCAGTTGACAGTAAACCAGCCCCGCCATAAGCGCGTCACCCGCTCCGGTGGCGTTTACCGGCACAATTGGGTCGGGCTTAAACCAGAGCTGCTGTGCTCCTGTTTTATAATAAATACCCTCCGCACCAAGGGAAATTATAACCCGCTTAGTGCCCTCGGCCAAAAAATAATCCCCGGCTTTTTCCAGCGCGGTCTCGTCGGCAATTTCCATGCCGGACAAAGAGGCCGCTTCTAGCCTGTTCATTTTTATTGTATGAAAACGGCCCAAAAAGCTTTTCAGCCTCTGGGCCTTTGTTACGGATATAGCATCGGCAAAAAAAGTCTTGCCGGGGAACATATCCAAAATAGCAGAAATTTCATTTTCCCCCAAATTGGCGTCAAGGATAATAATTTCAGAGCCGCCTATGGCATCGCTGTGCTCACGCATATGCCCAATGCCTAATTTTGCGGCGTCGTCCACAATGGCCATAGCCATTTCGCCGTCGCTGTCCAAAACGGCAACATAAGTAGAGCTTGCCCCGTCCTGAATCTGACAGTGCCGCATGTCTATTCCTGTTTGCGTGCAATCCTCCAAAAGCTGCTTGCCCGCATGGTCGCTTCCAAGGGCAACCACCAGCTTTACATCCACGCCAAGACGCGCCAAATTTTCCGCAATATTGCGCCCCACCCCGCCGGAAGACTGGCTAACCTTGCCTAGGTTGGAATCCGCCCCAATCAACCGGGAGCTTGACTTTGCAATAACATCCATTATAGCCGCGCCTATTACGCTTACATAGGGCATTTTGCCACCCCCTTAAACTCAATTCTGGCATGGCAAAGCATAGTTGTCAATAAGTTTGATAGGCCGTGAGTGGCCCACCTTACATATTTTTTTGTCCATGCATAATTTTCTAAATTACCGCAACAATAATGGTAGTGTTTTACTATTCACCCGTTCGCGGGAAATTCAGAAAGGAGCATTTCTATGCAGGGACTAAAGCAATCGGAACTCAACTGGATTCGCGAAGTAGTATCCGGCCACAACATGACGTCATGCAAGCTTAACACATACGCCGGACAAGTTCAGGACCCGCAACTGAAGCAAATGTTTACAAAAGCCTCCGGCGATGCTAAACAAGCCGCGCAAAATCTGCTTCAAATGTTATAGGTATAGCAATTTCAATCGAGAACGGTAAAGTCGAGCGCAAGCCGCGACTGCGTCGGCGGCGTTTTTACGCGATGACTGAACCCATTCTCGATGGAATTGTCTATATCACCCCACTAAAACAAAAAAAGGAGACTAAAACTATGCAAGAAAAAGACATGGTTCTGGATGTGCTTGGCGGCGTAAAATCCAGCCTATCGCATTACGCGACATTTATAAGTGAAACCGCAAACCCGACACTTCGCCAAACCTTTCAGAAAATGCGCGACGGCGACGAGAAATTTCAATACGACCTTTACAAAATAGCCGAGCAAAAAGGCTACTACGCCACATCACCCAGCGCCACCCAGCAAGACATGAGCACCGTAAAATCAGCACTTTCCGGCGGCTCTCCCGGCCACATGGCAATGCACTAGGACGGGGCCTCATAACCCCGCCCTGGAAATTGGTTGTTTTCGCTCGCACGCTACGCCTAAGTGTTGCTGATGCGGCGGAAAAAAGATGAACCCGCTTGCAGATTACCATCTGCGCGGGTTTTTCTTTTTTAAACCGCCGCAATGCGCAACACGGCTTTCGCTAATGCTCGCCGAAAATCAACCAATTTCCAGGGCTGCTTATGAGGAAATCCCCTCCCGTTATACTTAGGGAGCGGGCCAAGCGTGTTGAAAGGGCAGCAGCGCGGGGAGTGAGGCGGGCGACTAGCGAAGTCGTGAGGATTAGTGCCGAACAGGCACTACTTGATGGTCGGCAATCATCCCGCGACAAGCGTTAGCACGCCCACTCCCCGCGCTGCTGCCCTTTCAACACGCTTGGCCCGCTCCTTTACAGTCCGGATAAAACTTCCGCAACTTCTTTTAGTTTTTGAGTCACCTTGATTTGTTGAGGGCATTTTTCATCGCAGACGCCACATTCTGTGCACTCGGATACCGGTGTGCCGCGTTTGGCGTTCCACATAGTTTTGGCCTGAGCAGACAGCCCGTATACATTGTGGTAGGTGTAGGCGTTAAATATATGGGGTATGTTAATTTCCTTTGGACAGGGCAGGCAATAATTGCAGCCCGTGCAGTATAAATCGGAGAGCTTTTTCAGCTCCTCCATCATTATTGCCGCTTTGCAGAAGTCGTCCTCGGTCATGGGCACTTCCATATCGGCAACCTTGAGATTACCGTCAAGCATCTCCATATTTTCCATGCCGGAAATTGTAGAGTGGACATTTTTATTGCCAAGAACAAAACGCAGTGCCAGCTCCGGCGTTGAGATGTTTTGGCCCAGCAGCTTTTCCGACAGCTCCGACGGCACGGAAAGCCGCCCTCCGGCAATAGGCCCCATGATTACCACGCCGATGCCTTTACCGGCTAGGTAGTTTATATTCTCCTCATGGGAGCGGTCAAGTAAATTGTACTGCAACAGTGCCGACGAAAACATTTCAAAAGACTCCACTACATAAGGAACATCTTTAACATCGCCGTGGAAGGAAAAGGATATGTGTTTTATCAGCCCTTCATCCAGTGCTTTTTGCACTTCTTTTTTTATTCCGAATTTTGTGATTTTCTCGTCAAACCTCTCACGGTTGATGCCGTGCAGATGGTAAAAATCAATATAGTCCATATCCAGCAGCTTTAATTGCAGCTCCAGCATCCGCCGGAAATCGGCCGTCCCGTGAACCTCGTCCATGGGGATTTTGGTCGCTATCATCACTTTCTCGCGCTCCATAAGCTTTACCGCCTTGCCAAGAGTGGCCTGGCTTTTGAAATGACAGTAAAACTGCGCCGTATCGAAATAATTTACACCTGCGTCGTACGCGGCTTTTAGCATGGGAATCGACTTTTCCTCATCAACAATCCATGTGTCGTCCCTTTGCGCCTCATACCATGAGAGACCTTCCCTCGCGCGTTTTTCTTCCTCGCTCATTTCGGCTATTTTTATTTCCGGGAGCCTCATACACCCAAAGCCTAACACCGAAATTTTTTTCCCTGTTTTGCCAAAGTCACGATATATCATGTCCAACCTCCTCGTCCACAGTATAAGCGACTGTTGCCGCTTTAGTCAAAATTCCACGTCAGTAACTTTTTCACCGCTTGGTGCTTAAAGAAAACACCCCTGCATACAATAGCTATAGACGAAAAAGGGGGCTGATTGTAATGAAGCAACTAACCCATGAAAATATAAAACAAATGGACATGTCCTTGGGCGGAGGGCTGGGCCGCGTCAGTGAGAAAGCGCGGATAGACACGATAAACCATCCTGTGCTGGTGGTGGGGCTGGGAGGCACGGGTACGGACGCGCTTTTGCGGTTGAAGCATCAGGTGAGCAGGCGATTTAAGCTGCCGGACAATCCTGTCACCAAGCAAAAAAAATCCAAGCCCGACAACATCGAATACATAGCCTTTGAAACAAACGAGCATGACCGGAAAAGATACAAGGGCATCGGACTGGACCCGTACACGGAAATGGTGCAGCTTTCCAATGCGGGAATAGGGGCCATTTTAAACAATCGCTCGACTATGCCGGAGTATATCCGCGAGTGGCTGAATCCGGAACTGACCATAACCGACGGCACAAAGGGAGCCAGCGGAAACCGCCAAGCGGGGCGGCTGCTTTTGTTTGAAAAAATCAACACGGCCATCGACGCGCTGGACAATAAAATACGCAATTTGCGGCTGGACCAGGAGAATAAGCTGCTGGTGTACCTGGTATCAGGCCTTAGCGGGGGCACGGGAGGCGGCATGTTTTTGGACATCGCCTATATAATCCGGGGCCTGATGGAGCGCGAATACGGCGGCAAGGGTGTTGACAAGGTAGAAATCACTGGATATCTGTTTACGCCGGATGTGCACCTGGCCGGGAACAATATGAACATCCACACGGAGGAATATATCCAGCGTAACGGCTACGCCGCGCTGAAAGAGCTGGATTACTGGATGAACCTTGAAGAACGTACCGGCGAGCGGTTTAGTCAAAAATACGGCACGCGGCTGGAGGTAAACTCCGGGCTCGCGCCGTTTAATCTGTGCCATTTGGTAAGCGCGTGTAACATCGACGGGGTGTTCCTCAAGGGAGCCTATGACTATTGCATGAATGTCACGGCGGAAAACATCGTCAATTTCCTCGCGTTGGAGGATAAGGCCTCCGGCAGCGAATTTGCCATTCAGGATTACTATAGCAACTTGTTGTCCAATATCTCCACAATGAAATCCAATTTGCCGCCGGGAATGCCCCAAGCCGCAAACTTTGTCTACAATATAATAGGCGCGTCGGCGGCGGCCTTACCCACCGAGGGCATCAACGCCTACATTGCCCACGCCTTGTTCCGCGAAATGTCACCTATGCTTGAGGCCGCCCCCGACGACCACGACTTGTTGCAGTATGTAAATTCCGCCGGGCTGGATATAAATTTTCTTGGCGCGGAGCTGGCCCGCCGCCTGCCCGTTGTTAAGCTGGACTACGCCGAAACGGATTATTTCAGCTATGCCAATGTAATAAAAACCCGCCGCGTAAACGTGGATGAAAAGCTGGAGGAGCTGTACGCCCAAGCCAAACGGGAGCTTTCCGAGGCCAAGCAGCTGACTGCCGCCGCAATTGAATCGGCGAAAAAGGAGCTACGCCAAGTATTTTTGAATCCAAAGCAGGGGCCGTTTTTTGCCTCAAAATTGATTTCCAGTGACCGCGGGCCGTGCCTGCTGGCGCGGCTGGACACCTGCCAAGCTCATTTGAAGGAAAAAATCGCTCAAGCCACGGAAGAGCTGGACGCCCTTGAAATCGCCGCTGAAGCCCGTCTTGAGGAAGCCCGCAAGGCCTTTATCCTGTCCCGGGAGGCCAAGAAAAACGCCTATATCGAAACAAAAGTCCGGATATATCAAACCCGTCTGCAACGGGACTGTTTCACCCGGCTAATCGACGTATACAAGGATATCCGCGCCGCGCTGGAGGCGGAAAACGACAAGGTCTATGCGGTGTACTCAGAAATTTTAACCGAAATCAATAAAATTTTGGCGTCAAACGCGGGGCTGATTCTCGGTGGTGTTCAAAGCGAGTCCGCAAAATCATATCAGTGGGATGTAATATCCACGGAAGATGCCGTTCCGGAAATCGACGCCGCCATGGGGGAAACCGGCGCGGATGTGCTGGTCAGGGAGTTTGCAAAGGCCCTCTTGGAGGAGGCTCACCGCTGGCTAAACGATAATCAGCTAAACATTGCCCAATCCGTGTCGGATTTTATATATAACCAGTTCAGCGGGCTGCTTTCCCGCTCGATGTCGGCGTATTTGGCTTTGCGCTACGGCAAGGAGCGTCTCGTCGAGGGCATAGTCGAGGAAGAAATCGCTCCGCGCCTGTACCGTGACGCAAAACCGATTTTCCACTTGGATAATGCTTCGGGGATGTTTAATTTCCCCAGCTACGGTGTGGTAAGTGTGCCGGCCAATTGCCCGGACATCCGACGCGGCATCGAGGCTTATCAGCAACACGCCCTGGCCAATCTGCGCTTTAACATCCGCAAAAGCAGCATCTCTGACAGAATCTTCTGGCTTAACACACAAAACGGCGTGCCCTTATTTGCCTACACGCCTATCCGCGTGTATGAAGAGCTTTACGAGCGTACAATCAACACAAAAGAGGGCGTAGGCCGCGATTTTTGGCCGGGCTTGCCCTCTCCCATCCCCGAGGAGCTTTGGGGCGACACATATACAAACCCCCGCCAAAAATCCATTAACGACCATGCCCGAAAAATCTTCAGGGAGGGGCTTAAACTAGGAAGCATAAAAGAGAGTGATGGCCGTTTTCTTTGCTTAAAAGCCGGGCCCTTTGATGCCACGCAATATAAATTCGACATCAAGGCCGATTTAAAAACCTTGTACTCCCTTCTGGAGGAGCTGACCGACCTACGCGAAAACGGCCTTTCGGGAGGCATGGGCGAGCAGTCCCACGCCGATGGAACCGTCACCGCGCCTATTCCTGTGCAGTCCAAGGAAAGCTTTATCCGCTGCCCGAATCTAGTAGCCTTGGTGGAGTCCGAAAACGCCAAATACCGGCAGTTAAACGATATTTTGTCAAAGCTGCAATCTCTTCTGTCCGAAAGCGACCGGGAAAAAGACCAGACCGAGGACTTTTTACGGGTACTCACCTGCGAGGCTATTGTAAAGCGCGGCGCGTTCTACATCTACGAAAAGGCACTTGAAGACGACCCTTGGCCGCCCTTTGTTAATCTAATCGAGCAATCCGACTATCCGGAGTTTGCCATGTTCACCCACTACAAAGCACTCACCCCGGCCCAACAGGCAATATTAAAAAACAAAGCCAAGTCTCAATCCGAGACCTGGCCGGAAGAAAAGCTAATAATCAACCTGAAAAAATGGCAGGGCACAATCGCCGTACGTAAAAACCAACTGGACAGCGACATGTGGAAATACCAGCACGGCACCTCCATGTACACTTTTTACCGGAACACTTTGCTGCGCCTGGGCACACAAATCAACGCGCTGGCAGGGTAGTGTCCCGACCGCGCTTAAATTTAGGGGCGGGGGGAATGTCCGCGCTAACGCTTGTCGTGTGATGATTGACGACCGTCAGACAGTGCCTGTGCTGGTTTCGCTGCGCGAACCCCGCGATGGCACTAGCCTGCCCGTTCGCCTCTAATCCTCACGACTTCGCTAGACGCGCTTTCCATTCCCCTCGCCCCTAAATTTAAGCGCGGTCGGGACAGTAGCAATTTCTACTCTACAAGCACCTTTGGCCGCAAATGAACGATTCCGGCGACATAGGGCTCAATGGTGCAGCGGGCGTAATGGGCCCTGTCGCATTGGGCAAAAATGGTCTTGAGGTTTTTGGGCTTTATGGTGATGGCCTCGGTCAGGTCCTCCACTTCTTTGGTGGTGAGTAGATATTCTTGGCTTAGGTTGCAGAATTCCTGATTGAGAATTTCCATCATGTCTTGAGTGTCGTCCTTTACGAACCGGGCCGCCAGCTTCTCCCAAAGCATTCCCAGCCCCGCGCCCAAGACACCAGCCCCGGCGATTCCGGCGATTATGGCAATAAGGGCGTTTTCAATCAGCACCAGCCCGGCGGTCTGCTGTCCCAAAAGCCAGCCTGCCGTGCCACCGACGGTCATTGATAGGGCAAGCCCGGTATTGATTGCAAATTGCTTCTTGGAAATGCGCTTGCGCGTTAAATTAACCGTGTCAATGGCCAGCAAAACCACGGCGGACAAAATCCTCGTAATGAAATTGGCGCGCAAAAGCTCAAAGGCACTGCGCAAAATAACCCTCGGGCCGGCCCGGAGGATGTTAAACAAAATTTTCGCGGCCTTTGGCCCGGCCATACGCACTATATCATCGGGGCTGGAAATCATCCCTTTTTTCTTGGCGGAAAGCTTACATATTTCAACATCGGGTAACTCGGGGCATTTATGCTTGTCCGCGTGAACCAGAGCAGTAGCCTTATCCGCGCCGTTCCACAAGGCCAGCGCGTAGCATATGGCGTAGCTCAACCCACGGGAATGACTGCACTCCACCTTGTGCCGGCTTAAACAGACACACTCCACCAAATGCTGCTCCGCAACGGTGACGGCTTGGGCATATGTAAATTGCCCCGGTTTTACGCAATCGCACAGGATAGGGTCTTTTGCCTCGGTTAGGCCCCGGTGCTGCTCCGGCGGGATTTCTATCGGGGTTTTGGAATCCTTCTCAATCATTGCCGTAAGCGCGTTCTTAAAATGAGCGTTGTCTGTGTAAAGTGTCCGTATATTTTGCATAATAATCACCGGCTAATAACTATCCACCGGCCGATTGCTTCTGCCTCTGCCAAACCTCGGTTTTGAGCGGGCGGAGCGAGGGACGGCCGCCTCAGTTGGCCGGTCTTTTGTGTAGCGCGAGATATTCAATAAAATTCCCGCCAAAGCCATGCTGACAATCAGTGAGGTTCCTCCGTAGCTGATGAAGGGCAGAGTTACGCCGGTGTTGGGGATGGTGTTGGTGACAACGGCCACATTGATGACGGTTTGGAAAGCCACGGCAAAAACGATGCCGATGGCAATCATGGAGCTAAAGGTATCGCGGGCGCGGAGGGCAATGATAATGCCGCGCCAGATAAAAATTCCGAAGAGTAGAAGAACCATACCCGCGCCGATGAAGCCCAGCTCTTCCACGATTATGGCAAAGATGATATCGTTGTGGGGCTCCGGGATGAAGGAGGCCTGACGGCTTTGACCGATGCCCTCGCCAAACCATCCGCCACTGGCTACGGCGAAAAGGGACTGGATAATCTGAAAACCCATGCCGGTGGGGTCGGAGAAGGGTTCGCGCCAAACTGAAACGCGGGCCCCGCGGAAGCCGCCGCCAAAGACATTATCCCACCAAAGAAAGCCGGCAACTGCGGCGAAGAGGCCGCCACCGGCCAGAATAAACCGCCAGAAATGCGGGCTTGCGATAAAAATCATGCCAAAGCCGATTGTAGCCACAATCAGCGCGGAGCTAAACCCGCCGTAAAGAACCAACCCCGCCATAGCCGCTACGATTCCAGCATAGATGAACAGACCCTTCCACGTTCGCAGGGCATTTGGGTATTGCTCAACAAGGTAGGCAATCATAAAAATCAGCGCGGCCTTAGCCACTTCAGAGGGCTGGAAACGTCCGATTACCGGAAACGGCAGCCACCGCACCGCGCCGCCACTCATAACGCCGATGAACATAACGGCAATCAGCAGCCCGATGGCGATAAAAAAAATAAGAAACACAAAGGGGCGGATATATTCATAACTTACATTGGCCAAAAGATTCATGATAACAAAACCCAAAATCGCAAAAATGCCGTTGCGGCGCAGAAAGTAAAAGGCGTCATTGTTAAAAGCCACACGATTCGCGGCCATTATGTAAGACGCGGAGAACACCATCACCACGCCGATAAGCACCAAAATAACCACCACAAGATACAAAGTGATGTCAACAGAGCCAATATGGATATTGGTTTTACCGGGAGCGGAGACCCGCCGGTTTTCGCGGCTTGAATACCGCTCCCGCGGGTTAGAATTATCGTCTGTGTCACGGGCCCGTTGCGGGTCATAACCATAACGGTCGTCCATCATGCACCCCCTTGTACATACTGTTTGAACAAATCCCCTCGTTCAATGTAATTTCTGAACATATCGAAGCTGGCACAGGCCGGGGAAAAAAGTACAACCTGCCCGGGTTCGGCCAAGGCTTTGGCACGGTCAACGGCTTCCTTTAAAGAATTTGCCTTCTCGTAGGCGGAAAACCCGGCGGCGGTGCAGGCGGCGACAATTTGCCCCGCAGTCTGCCCCAGCACTATCAGCCGGACAACTTTTTTGCCAAAAAGCTTCACCCATGGCGCGAAGTCCGCATTTTTGTCGGAGCCTCCGCCTATCAAAATCACAGGCCGTTTAAAATTCTCCAAAGCTTTTATAGCGGCGTCCACATTGGTGGCTTTTGAGTCATTATAATAATCCACACCGTTTATTGTGGCGGTATATTCGAGACGGTGCTCCACGCCCTTGAAGTCGCGCAGAACATCGGCGATTATTTCCGGCGCGACCCCCGCGCACAGGGATAGTGCCACAGCCGCAAGTGCATTTTCGGGCATCACCCGGGTTTCGGAGATGGAAAGAATCGGCGCGTCCTCACCTGACTCACCTGGCCGCGAGCCGTGCATGTGTTTTGCCGCCGCACTTAATCGGTATTTAATAATGCCGTCCTTTAGATATACGCCGCATTCCGGATTCTCATGCAGACTGAAAAACAACACTCGCCCGGAGGGTTTCATTTCCCGTGTAACAGGATTGTCATAGTTTAGCACAGTAATATCGTCTTGTCGCTGGTTTTCAAAAATCCGCGATTTTGCCGCGATGTAGTTTTCCATTGTGCCGTGGCGGTCTAGATGGTCCTCGGTCATGTTAAGCACCGCGCTTATTTTGGGGCGGAACGCCGCGATAGTCTCCAACTGGAAGCTGGAAATCTCCGCAACCACGATGTTTTCCGGTGTAAGCGAGCTCACCAGCCCGGTTAGGGGGATGCCGATGTTTCCTGCAATTACCGTGCCCGGATTGTGCCTTTTTAAAATTTCGCCAACCAAGGTTGTAACCGTGGTTTTTCCATTAGTTCCCGTTATTGCCAGCATCGGGCAGGGGCACAGCCGAAAGGCCAGCTCCGTCTCGCCCCACACAGTAATCCCCAAGCTTTTGGCCTTTTGTACAAATGGCGCGTTCACGCTGATTCCCGGGCTTATTATAACCAAATCAAACTCATCTACAAAATCAGAGGGGTCTTGCCCAAGGCGACACTTGATTCCATGGGCCGCCGGGTCATAATTATAACTGATATCAGCCCTGGAGTCGGATACCGTAACCTTTGCGCCAAGCTGGCTTAGCAGCAACGCTGCGGATTGCCCGCTCAACCCCATCCCGCAAACCAGCACATTAGAATATACGTCCACGGTATTAAAACCCCATCAAAGCCAGGTATCCCAGCAAACAGGCCATGGCTGTGATTACATAGAAAAACGCCACAACTTTTGTCTCCGGCCAGCCGGAAATCTCAAAGGCGTGATGAATGGGGGCCATTTTGAAAAACCTTTGGCGGGTTAATTTGAAATAGCCGACTTGGATTATCACAGAAAGAGATTCGATTACATAAATAACCGCCACAATTACAAGGAACAGCGGCATTTGCAGAATCAGCGCGATAGCGGCCACAAAGCCGCCCAAGGCCAGCGAGCCGGTGTCCCCCATAAAAACCTTGGCCGGATGCGAATTAAACAGCAAAAATCCCAGCAGCGAGCCCACCGCCGCCCCCGCGACGGGAAGGGCGGGAGAGTCCAAAATCCATGCGGCAAACATAAAGAACACGGCAATCAACGCGGTAACGCCCGCCGCAAGGCCGTCGAGGCCGTCGGTAAGATTCGCGCCGTTGGTAGAGCCCAAAAATATAAAGCAGGCAAAAACCGGGAAGAAAAAGCCCAAGTCAATGGTCATATCCGGGAAAAACGGGATAATAAGCTCTGTGGAGTATCCCGGCATAGTGCGCCAGAATAAAATAAATCCTACGGAAATAATAATCTGCCCAATCAGTTTCTGATAGGCTCGAAGCCCCATGCTGCGCCTCTTGGTGACTTTGATAAAATCATCCAAAAAGCCTATGAACCCAAATGCCGCCGTGGTTAAAATTATGACTACAGCCTCCGGATTGTCCCGCATAAAAATCAGCGAGGCCAGCAGAAAGCTTATGATAATCATAATCCCGCCCATGGTGGGAGTGGCTGCCTTTTTTTTGTGCCCGGCGGGGCCGTCGTCCCGGATAAACTGCCCGAGCTTCAGCTTCACCAAGGACGGTATTAGCATCGGGCATAATACGATGTTCGCCACAAAGGCGATTAGTACCGCATATACGGCTGTATTCATGGAATTCACTGTTATTTCGCTCCTAGTTCGTTATTGCGTTGGTTATATTTTCAAAGGCCATGCTGCGGGAGGCCTTTATAAGCACTACGTCTTCGGGGTTAAGCAAATCTTGATAATTTTCCAAAAATTCTGAAACTGTGCTGAAGTGTCGGGCTTTTGGCAGTTCCGTCCGCCCGTTTTGTGAGCTGTCTGCACATGCGTCCCCGGCGGACAGAAATTCTTCATATATATGGCGCGACAATGTCCCGATGGCGATTAGCAGGTCAATGTCTGACTCCGCCGCGAATACGCCCAGCTCCTTGTGACGTTCTACGGCTACATGGCCAAGCTCGGCAATATCGCCCAAAATGGCTACGGTACGGTTTTGGGCGGTTTTTTCGCGACACAATACCTTGATTGCCTCTCTGACGGCGGCGGGATTGGAATTATACACATCGCTGATGATTTTTTTGTCATTTGCCTCAATGACAGTGAGTCGTCCCTCGGGCGGGGTGAAATCCGCGAAGCCACCGGCGATTTCCCCGGCCGGGACACCCATTTCCAAGCCCACAACGGCGGCCAGAAGAGCGTTCATCACCATATGCGCTCCGGGCATGGGGACATCTATTTGTAAATTCTCGCCGCGCCATTGGAATTGGCAACGGCTGCCCCTTAGTCCCATAGGTTCGGATTTTATAATGTTTTCCGCGCCGGGATACAGCACCCGGAACGGCCCGGTCTTTGCCCTGGCAATCTTCCCGGTAAGCAGTGGGTCGTCGCCGTTTAGCACCACTGTCCCGCCGGGTTTTAATCCGTCAATGATTTCCAGCTTGGCGTGCAAAATTCCTTCCCGGTTTTCAAAATTTTCTATATGAGCGTCGCCGATGTGGGTGATTACACAAATATCCGGCGCGCCAGTCAGGCTCAGCTCGTGAATCTCGTTGGCGTGGTTCATGCCCATCTCCAGAACCAGCATCTCATCGCCGGGCTCAAGCTGAAAAATGGACAGGGGCAGGCCTATGTCATTATTAAAATTGCCCATGGTTTTTTTGGTTTTATACTTGCGTGATAAAACATGGTACATCATATCCTTGGTGGTGGTCTTGCCTGCGCTGCCCGTTACCGCCACGACTTTTACATCGTGCCTTTGCCGGTAATATCCGGCTAAGTCCAGCAAGGCACGCCGCGTCGAAGTCACATAAACCAGCGGAATTCCGATGTCAACTGGGCTGTGCTTTTCCGTCAGCGCGCAAACCGCTCCGCTTTCCGCCGCTTGCCCGATATAGTCATGCCCATCGAATTGCTCTCCGACGATTGGCACAAACAACGCCCCGGGCGAAATCTTTCGCGTATCCGTGGAAACGCCTGTAATTGTCACCCCGGCGGTGCTTTCATTCAGTAACCGGCCGCCACAGGCTTTTATGATTTCATTTATATCAAGCTTCATTTCATCACCCTTTGGAATTGAAAATAGATGATTTGTACAAAGGTTTTTCTGCTCTCAATTCACCGCTTCGACGGCTGTCTCGTAATCACTGAAATGATGCTTTGACCTGCCGATTATCTGATAATCCTCGTGGCCCTTCCCCGCGATTATCAGCGAGTCGCCGGGTTTTAGCCTTTTCACCCCCGTGAATATGGCGTCGCGTCGGTTTTCTATCAGCTCGTAGGGTGTGGCGGTTTCCAAGGTGCCGGCTTCTATTTCACGCAGAATCGCACCGGGGTCCTCGGTGCGGGGGTTGTCGGAGGTCAAAATGCAAAAGTCGGACATTTCCCCGGCGATGCGCCCCATAATCGGGCGTTTCAGCCTGTCGCGGTCGCCTCCGCACCCGAATAAAGTAATCACACTTCCGGCGGTGAACTCTCGTACAGAGGAAATTATATTTATCAGGCCGTCCGGGGAATGGGCGTAATCCACAAAAACATTTACGCCACGGTCATTGGGCACAGATTGAATCCGGCCGGGCACGCCGGAAAGCTGTGCCACAGCCGATTGAATATCTTCCGTTTTAAGCCCGAGAACTTTAGCGGTTCCAATGGCGGCCAGCGTGTTGTAAATGTTAAATTTCCCCTTGGGCGCGAGCCGGTATCGCATTGAAAACGCGGACGGCCCAAGCTGCGGCGGAATAGCGGTTTCATTCACGTCAAATACCGTGCACCCCAGACAATAGTCGATATGTATTGCTCTAAGATGCGCCTCGCATTCGATTCCATAGGTCAAAAACGGGTCGTTGCCATGATGGGCAAGCATTGTTGGCGTGGAGTCGTCGTCAGCGTTTACCACGGCGAAGCTGGATTGGGTAAAAAGCTGCGCCTTGGCCAGCCGGTAGTTTTCCATCGTGCCGTGAAAATCCAAATGGTCCTGTGTCAGATTCGTAAAAACACCCACATCGAAAACAAGCCCCTCCATTTTGAAAAGGGCCAGCGCGTGGGATGAAACTTCCATTACGACATCTTGTACGCCGTTTTCAAGCATTTGGGCAAAAATGTCGTGTAGCTCCAGCTGGTCGGGGGTGGTGGAGGTGGCAAAGGCAATATCCATGGGCTTTTCGCCAATTCTCGCGCCGTTTGTGCCAATGAGGCCGGTTTTGCGGCCGCATAGGCGCAAAATTTCTTCTATAAAACAAGTGACGCTGGTTTTTCCGTTAGTCCCCGTCACGCCGATTAAGCGCAGCTTTTTCGCCGGATGCTTATAAAAATTTGCTGCGATATAAGCCGCGGCCCGCCGCGAATTTTCCACGTAAACAGCAGCGACGCCCTCGGGAATCGCTGCGTTTTCATCCTCAATCAGAATCGCAGCCGCCCCGGCCTTTACTGCCGCCCCGATATAAGTATGCCCATCCACGGTCAGGCCGCGCTGACATATAAATAACGCCCCCGGCTTCACCTTGCGGGAATCAATTTCCACCGACAGAATCTCACTGTCTCCCGGGCGGATTATTTTGTGCGGAATATCCTTAAGTAAATTGCTTAACTTCAACGGGTATCAACTCCCGGTTATAGCGATTTCAGTTGAAAAAGGTGAAGTCGAGCGATGCCGCGACTGTGTCGTCGGCGTTTTGAGCGATGACTGAATCTCATTTTCAACGGAATCGTCTATATATCATTTCCATTTTATATACTATATTAAACCTGTGGTGGGCATATGACTACCGGCGGCGGTTAAGAGCCTCGCGGTAGGAGACGATGCGCACGACAGAGGTGCCCTGAAAACGCGGTTCGTTGAGGTCGATTTCGGTGTTGATGCCCAGCACTCGCAGAATGGGGCGCAGGCTGTTTTTTGAGTTTGTCACCAGCGCGAACTGCCCGTCGGAAAGCAGAACAAAGCTTCCCAGCGGGTAGAATTCGATGCGCTTGTGAAATGCCTGCACCACCTCTGTGTCGAAGAAAAAGCCGGAATGGGCAAGCAAATATTCGCTGGCCTTGCCCGGTGAGGTAGGCAAAACGGGCGGCGGCGTGTTGGTCATTACGTCGTAGACCTCGGACACGGCGATTATTCTGCCCCAAAGCGGGATTTTGTCCCCCTCAAGCCCGTCGGGGTAACCGCTTCCGTTAAGCCGCTCATGATGACTGAAAATGGCCATTCGCTCGTTTTCTGTACAAACATTCCAAAGCTTTAGGCTGTCATATCCCAGCTCAGAATGAGTGCGCATGAGATCTTCCTCTTCCGGAGTCAGAGGGTCGGTCTTTAGCAAAATATCCGGCGGTAGCATAAATTTCCCTAGGTCGTGCAACACGGCGCACCGGCCAAGCTGCATCAGCTCGTAGGTTGACAATCCCATGGCCTGCCCCGTCGCCAGCGACATAACCGCCACGCTCAGGCAGTGGTGATATACAAATTCCTGGTCGCTTTGCAAGGTGGTTATGTTTATAGGGTTCTCCGGGTTTTCAAGCATTCCTTCCACGATGTCCGCGATTAAATCCGCCAGTTGGTTGATGGACATTACAACTGAGTCCTTATCCCGGCCACCTATGGCCAGATGCAGGTTGCGAAGCCCCTTTATTATTTCCCTGCGCGTTTTGGGCAAAATCGGTGCACGGGATTTTTCAAAGGGCATCCCTGCCAAAGACGTGTCCCTCTTTTTTGCCGGTCTGGAAATTACAAAGCCATCTTCGTCTGTGTAGAGGGCTTCTTTCACGTGCAGGCCTTCTATTCCACGGCGGCGCAATCCATATAAGTACTCCGCCGTGATTACCGTTCCTTTTCGCAGCAGCGGCATTTTTGACTTATTGCTTTCATAGATATCCTGGCTGGCTACTGTGTTCGGCAAAACATCTTCCAAGGCAAGTATTGGCATTTCAAGCACCTCCTTTCTTAGATTTTGTCACAATTCGGTCATTAATGCAAACCTTTTAGCCGCTCCGCGCCCTTGAGCATAGCAGCGCGGTAAACGGCAGCGGCGGGGGCGACGGTGATAACAAACAGCACTACAAAGGCCAGAAGCGGCGTCCGCAGCAAAAAAACTCCAACAACACCAATAATCGCGGCCAAGCCCATTCCGCCAAAAGTTATAATCAGTACATTTGCATTGTTTTTGATGGCGGCCTGTTCGTTATCCCAATCAAGCTTTGGTTTGGCGAGGTCAATTAACAGGCCAAGATAATTGAGAAAAACCGCGCCGGGAAGTGTCAAAACCGCACCACCGAGGAAAATGAATAGTGGTGCGCGCAAAAAAATTTGAAGCGGAACCAGAATTAAAATTATGGCCGGTATAATCACCGCGAAACCGGACGCTGCCTTGGCTGCAAGCTGAACGCGATAATGCACAGGTAGGTATTTCATGACAAAGAAATTCCGCCCCTCGCGGGATATGGATGTTGCTGTAATGGATGTCATTCCGGCGACGAAGATGCCCAAAGCGCACATGATTACCATAAAAACGGCGGAGGCACGGGGTTCGTTGAAATCAATGAAAGCAAGAAGCTCACCGAGCATGTCGCCGTCACCTGCGATTACAAAAGTATACGCCATTGACCCTGCCAAAATAACCGGCACAAGCACCGCCGACAGCACGCAATTGAGAAAAGCCGTGGGGCTTCGCATAAGAAGCTTCATTTCCTTGGCGAGGTATGAACGGAACGCACTCCGGCCTTGGGTTTGCTTTAGAATTTCATCACGGGTCATTTTTTTGGCGGAAGAGCCGGATTCTGAAAGGCCGACGACCCCCCTGAAGTACAGCACTCTCGCCAGCACAAAAAACACCAGTAGCGCGAGAGCGGTAACGCCGATGTTAATTGACTGAAACGTAAACCCACCCCCGGCCAAAGCCCGGGCGGCGGCGGAATTGTTTGCGAAAACGAAATTCATCGTGTCAAAGACTGCGGGCGCGCCCATTAACATGTCGTAAATGGCCTCCGCGTCAACCATAAAAAATTGAGTATACACCATCGAAAAGCCTATTCCGAAAATCATGGCCACAATTCCGATAAAAAGGCTGTATTTATCGGGGTTGCGAAAAACTTTAAAGGCCGCTACCATAAACATGCACAGCACGGTGGAATACACCAGCGGTAAAATAGGAAGGGTCAAAAACGTGATAATCGTATTAACAGCCAGCCCTCCGGCGGAAACCATAGGCCACAACGCCGCAAACATGGGCACAATGATAATCAGTGCTATAACATATTCAAAAAGCAAAGCCACCACGAACTTCGCCCCGATGATAATTTCCGGCTTAATGGGCAGCGGCAAAAGATACTCCACGTCCCGCGCAAAGTAAAAAATCGCGGGGGCGGCCATCATGGATAAGACAAAAATAACCAGCGAGCTCATATTTAGCGCGAGGCCCACGGCCACATTCAAGTGCCCGCTTGCGTCGAACATCTGGAAAAGCGGCCCGAACATGCGAAAAATCATAAACATCATTGAAGGAAAAAATATCAACAGCGACGCAACCAGAACCACCACCAGCCACGTACTGTCTTTTCCACTATCCGTCTGCTTACCCCATATTGAGCCGACGGTTGTTTTCAAAAAAAGCCATGTAAGTCGCCCAAACTTACGCATTGGCCGTCACCTCCATGAAAATATCCTCCAGCGAAAGCTGATTATGCCGCGCTTTTAGCTCCTCCAGCTCGCCGAAGAATATGATTTTCCCCTTGTTAATCAGCGCGATTTTATCGCATAGCTTTTCGGCCACCTCCAGCATGTGCGTCGAGAAAAACACACAGTTCCCCGCTTGGGCGTGTTGCCGCATCATTTCCTTCAATTGAAAGGACGAGCGCGGGTCAAGCCCCGTCAGCGGTTCGTCCAAAATCCAAACCGCCGGGTTATGCATCAGCGCGCCCATAATAATAATTTTCTGCCGCATCCCGTGGGAATAGCTTTGAATCCGTGCGCCTAGTGCCCCCGTCATTTCAAAGGTTTCCGCCATTTGGGCGATTTTCTCATTGCGTGTGCCGGCGTCAACTTGGTACATGTCAGCCATAAAACTCAAATACTCGATGCCTTTTAGCCTAAGAAACATATCCGGCGAGTCCGGCACGTATCCGAAGCTCTGTTTTGCGGGCAGCGGCGCGGCGGAAATATCGTGTCCGTTTATGGAAATTCTGCCCTCGTCCGGCGAGAGAACTCCAGTTATCATTTTCATGGTGGTGGTTTTCCCTGCGCCGTTTGGCCCTATAAAGCCCAGAATCTGACGACTCTGCACCTCCAGCGCGATGCTGTCCACGGCTTTTATTTTATTTCCGCCGTAGGTTTTGCTCACATTAATTAAACTTAACATATTTATGTTCATCCCTTTCCGATAATGCATTATACATTAAAACAGTAAATAGATGGACATTTTCTAAGGATATTGTTATCTCACATTTGCTGTGTTACAATCCAGTGACTGGGAGGTTGCATCATGGATAAAATTGATGTCACTAAAAGGGGGTTGATATACACCGAATTAAAAGGATGCATAAGCTGCAATAAATGCATCCGTGAATGTCCGATTTTAAAATCGAACGTGGTGGTAAAAGATGCGGGCGGCAATTATAAAATTTGCGTAGACGAGAAAAATTGTATCCTGTGTGGAACATGTACATACACCTGCGTACACGACGTTCGGCATTATATGGACGATTGCGGCGATTTTTTACAAGGCCTGAAAAACGGCAAAGAAATTTCCGTGCTGGTCGCGCCGTCCTTCGAATTAAACTATCCCAAGGAGTTTAAGAGGATTCTGGGGTATCTGAAAAGCTTAGGCGTAAAAAATTTCTATCCGGTAAGCCTTGGGGCAGATATCACCACATGGGGTTATTTAAATTACATAAAGAACGACAGTTTTAGGGGCGTTATAACCCAGCCTTGCCCTGTAATCGTGCGGCATATCGAAAAACACCTGCCGGAGCTTTTGGGGAATCTGATTCCGGTTCAAAGCCCGGTGATTTGCTTGGCCACATTTTTAAAAAAATACAGAGGCGTAAAAGAAGAGCTGGCATTCCTTAGCCCATGCATTGCCAAAAAGGACGAAATCAAATCCAAGCGCGGGCAAAATTTAATCCGCCACAATGTTACATTTGCGAATTTGTTAAAACATATCAACAATCAAAACATAAACCTGCAAGATTACCCGGAGGCGGAGCTTAGCGGCGACTATGGATTGGGGGCATTGTTTCCGTTCCCGGGCGGCCTGCGTGAAAGCATCGAATTTTACATGGGGCGCGAAACGGAGATTATTCAAATAGAGGGCGAGGGTAAGGCATACGAATTCCTGGAGTCCCTCGCCAGACGTGTGAAAAATCCCGACGCCTCGCTGCCGGCGTTTATTGATATCCTTAATTGCAAGGCTGGGTGCGTCTACGGTACGGGCACGGCCATTCGCAATAAAGACGACAATAACGCGATATATGAAGCCATAAAGGCGCGGGGGGAAAATCGTAAGAAAGTAAAAAGCAATATCACCAGTACAAAGAAGCATTTTGACGAGATTAACGAGATATTTAAGGAGCTGCACCTTGAGGACTTTTTGTGTGAGTATGACCATGATGCCGCGCTGAACACTCGGGAAGTCACCGATGAGGAAGTAGAGGAAATTTTCGCCACCCAGCTTATAAAATTCACTGAGGACGACAAACGTGTGGACTGCTCCGCCTGTGGGTACAAAACTTGCAGGCAGCTTGCGGAAGCCATTGTCCACGGGATAAATGTACGTGATGTTTGCGTGTACTATGTAAAAAATTCCCTTGCTCAAAGCCAGGAAGAGTTACGCCGAGCTTCCGTTGAAAACGAAGAACATTCCCTGATGATGCAGGCGAGGCTGAAAGCCATGCTGGACGCCTCCCCGATGATATGTACAATTTTTGATGAAGACCTAAAGGCAATTGATATAAACCAAGAAGCCGCGAAAATATTGCAGCTGTCAAACAAACAGGAATATATCGACAGGTTTTGGGAGCTGAGTCCGGCAATACAGCCCGACGGCGTCACCTCCCGAGAAAAGCTCCGCGCCTTGGCAAAGCACACAATGGAAACAGGCAGTGGCCACTTGGACGAATGGATGCATATTACATTCAAGGGCGATCGTATACCCGTTGAAGTTTATACCGAGCGCGTTAGGCTTGCCGAAAGGGACGTAATATTAGCCTATGGCCGCGACCTGCGCCCCCAAAATGAAATGCTGGCCAAGCTGGAGGCGGCAAACAACGCAAAAAGGACATTTTTGGCCAATATGAGTCATGAAATCCGCACTCCCATGAGCGCGATTATCGGCATAGTAAGCTTGGCTAAAAACACGGACGACCCGAATAAAAAAGACGGCTATCTGAGTAAAATCGAAAGCGCGTCAAACCATCTGCTGAAAATTATAAACCAAATCCTGGACATGTCTAAAATTGAGGCGGAAAAATTTGAGCTTAATACTCATCCCTTCATTTTTAGAAAAATGCTGAACGGAATAATCAGCCTAATAAACGTTCATACAGAAGAAAAAGAATTGCAATTGGTCATTAGCTTGGACGAAAGTATCCCTCGGGCAATAGTAACCGATGAACTGAGGCTGGCGCAGGTAATAACTAATTTATTGTCCAATGCCGTTAAATTTACGCCGGAAAGGGGCAGGATTGAACTGCGCATAAGCAACGCGGCCAATGAAAGCAATGCAGGTCGTTTTCTTCTTTTTGAAATTACCGACAACGGAATAGGCATCCCCAAAGAAAAACAATCCACTTTATTTGACGCTTTCGAACAGGCCGAGGCGGATACCGCCCGCCGCTTCGGCGGAACGGGGCTGGGGCTGGCTATATCGCGGCATATCGTGGAAATGCTTGGCGGAAGCATCTGGCTGGAGTCGGAGCCGGGCAATGGCTCACGATTTGTGTTTATGATTCCATATGAAGCGGGCGAGGCCCCGGACACGGAGGAACAGGATACTAAAGCTATCGAACATATCCGATTGAAGGAGCATACAATACTTTTGGCGGAGGACGTGGAAATAAATCGCGAAATACTCATGTCTTTGCTTGAGCCTACGGAGATAGTTGTCGAGTGTGCTGAGGATGGGGAGCAAGCAGTGGAAATGTACTCATCCTCGCCGGAGCGTTATGGCATGATTTTTATGGATTTGCAAATGCCGCAAATGGACGGCTTTATGGCGGCAAGCCTAATCCGCGAGTTTGAAGCCGCCCATAAAATATCCAGAGTCCCCATCGTGGCAATTACGGCCAATGTTTTCCAAGAGGATATAGACGCCTGCTTGGCCGCTGGAATGGACGACCATGTAGGCAAGCCGTTAGACTTTTCGCAAATAATAGAAAAACTGCAAAAATATCTCAAAAAATAGCATTTACTTTATGAAATTGGCCTAATGCGGCGAAATTCGCCGTAATACGGCCAATTTTTGCTGTTGCATAAGAAAGCTTCCAATATTAAACTACGTTAGCACTCAATCGACTTGAGTGCTAATAAAAAACAAATTAATCCTTAAGGAGGTAGATTTATGAAGCTCAAACCCTTGTGTGACCGGGTTGTTATCAAACAGCTGGAAGCGGAAGAGACAACCAAGTCCGGCATTATTTTGCCCGGCACGGCAAAAGAAAAGCCCCAGCACGCCGAAGTAGTGGCCGTTGGCCCGGGCGGAGTGGTGGACGGCAAGGAAATTAAAATGGAAGTAAAACCCGGCGACAAAGTAATTTACTCCAAGTATGCTGGCACGGAAGTCAAGCTTGATGAGGAAGAATTTATTATTGTAAGACAAAGCGACATTCTAGCAATAGTTGAGTAATTTCGCGCAAACGCGAACCCGCAGCGAAGCGAGGAAGCGGAGCAGAATTCACTTCTGCGGAGCGGCGGGGTTTGGGGGCGGAGTCCCCATTTAAATCATAAGGAGGAAATTATGGCAAAACAGATTAAATACGCGATTGACGCGCGCACCGTGCTTGAAGCCGGCGTAAACAAGCTGGCCGATACCGTAAACATAACCCTAGGGCCCAAAGGCCGCAATGTAGTCTTGGATAAAAAATACGGCACGCCACTGATTACCAACGACGGCGTTACAATTGCCAAGGAAATCGAGCTGGAATGCCCCTTTGAAAACATGGGTGCGCAGCTTGTAAAAGAAGTAGCCACAAAAACCAACGATGTGGCCGGTGACGGAACCACCACGGCCATCGTGCTGGCGCAAGCCATGGTTCGCGAAGGCTTGAAAAACATCGCCGCTGGCGCGAACCCCATTATTCTGCGCAACGGAATGCAAAAAGCCACGGACGCCGCAGTGGAAGCCATTAAGGCCATGAGTCAGACAATTGACGGCAAAAACCACATTGCCAAGGTTGCGGCAATCTCCGCAGGCAGCAAGGAAGTTGGCGACATGATAGCCGAAGCCATGGACAAGGTTTCCAGCGACGGCGTAATCACCGTGGAAGAATCCAAAACCATGCATACCGAGCTCGAATTGGTAGAAGGAATGCAATTCGACAGGGGCTATCTGTCCGCATATATGTGTACGGATATGGAAAAAATGGTTGCCAACCTTGATAATCCGTATATCCTCATCACAGACAAAAAAATCTCCACCGTGCAAGAAATTCTTCCCCTGCTTGAGCAAATTGTACAAACAGGCGCGAAGCTTCTTATAATTGCAGAGGACGTGGAAGGCGAAGCCCTCACGACTTTGGTTCTTAATAAACTGCGCGGCACGTTCAACTGCGCCGCCGTAAAAGCACCGGGCTTTGGCGACCGCCGCAAGGCTATGTTGGAAGACATCGCCATTCTTACCGGCGGAAAGGTAATCTCCGCCGAAGTCGGCCTTGAGCTCAAGGAAGCCACACTTGATGACCTTGGCCGTGCCAAAACCGTTAAAATCGAAAAAGAAAATACCATCATCATCGACGGCGCGGGCAGTAAAAAAGATATCGACGCCCGCGTATCACAAATCAAAGGCCAAATCGAAGAAACCACCTCCGAGTTCGACAAAGAAAAACTTCAAGAGCGTTTGGCAAAAATGGCAGGCGGCGTAGCCGTGATTAAAGTAGGCGCACCCACCGAAACCGAGCTCAAAGAGAAAAAACTCCGCATGGAGGACGCCTTGGCCGCCACCCGTGCAGCCGTTGAAGAGGGCATAATCTGCGGCGGAGGAAGCGCGTATCTCCACGCTTTCCCCGAAGTTAAGGCCGTCATCGGCAAGCTCATCGGAGACGAAAAAACCGGTGCGGAAATCGTTCTCAAGGCTCTTGAAGCCCCCGTGCGTCAAATCGTAAGCAACGCCGGGCTCGAAGGTGCGGTCATCGTTGACGCCCTTAAATCCAAAAATAAGGGCACAGGTTTTGACGTGCTGGCGGAAGCTTTTGTAGACATGGTAACAGTCGGAATCATCGACCCCACAAAAGTCGCACGCTCCGCCCTGCAAAACGCTACCAGCGTTTCCGCAACCCTTCTCACCACCGAAGCAGTTGTCACCGATATCAAAGAACCCGAACCCCCAATGCCTCCCGGCGGCGGCGGAATGGGCATGATGTAGAAAACTCCCTGATTGCTACGTTTGCTCGCGGACGTATTGGCTGGGGCGACAAAGAAAGGCGGAATTCGCTTGCAGATTAATCATCTGCGCGAATTCTCGCCTTTTCTAATGCCGCCATGCGCCGTACTGCTCGCAAATTCTGCGCAATTCACGGGGTTTTCTGGTTCTGCGCACTCCCGGTGCCCAAAGCCGTAGCCTAGGCAAGCGAGAAATCCCACTTCCCGGGAACAGGCGGCCAAGGTAAATGCTGTTGCCCTGCAGAAATTCAATAAAACTGGACGATTTCACTTAGTTGTGGTAACCTATTCCTAAGATTATGTCTATCAACGGGGGCCAGATGGGAATGAGCGAAAGCATGAACTACAGCACGATAAAAACCAACGAGCACGCGATAAGATGTATGCGGGCGATAATCGGAAATGTTGAGAAAATAATAGTAGGAAAACGGTTTGCGGTGTCGCTGGTGATGGCGACACTTGCGTGCCGGGGCCATGTGCTGATTGAGGACGTTCCCGGGGTGGGGAAGACGAGTCTTGTTGCGGCATTGGCGCGGTCTGTGAACGGGAGCTTTAAGCGGATTCAGTTTACGCCGGACATTATGCCCAGCGATATTACGGGGTATTCGGCGTTTTCTCCGAAAACAGGCGAGTTTGAATACAGGCAGGGGGCGGTAATGAGCCAGTTTGTGCTGGCGGACGAGATTAACCGTACGTCGCCGAAAACCCAATCATCCCTGCTGGAGGTAATGGAGGAGAACCAAGTCACCGTTGACGGGCAGACCTACAGTGTGCCGATGCCGTTTATTGTGCTGGCTACTCAGAATCCGGTGGAATACCTGGGGACATATGCCTTGCCCGAGGCGCAGCTGGACAGGTTTTTTATGAAAATAACCCTCGGTTATCCCGACAGCCATGAGGAAAGCCGTATGCTGGACCGGTTTAAGGGACGCAACCCGATGGACGAGCTGGTTCCCGTGGCCGAGGGTGACGATATTATCCGCATTCAGGAGCTAGTCGAGCTGATTCACGTTGACCCGGAGATTAACAGCTTTATCGTGGCCGTGGCGCGTTACACCCGCGAGATGGAGGACGTTCAGCTTGGGGCAAGCCCCCGGGCAAGCCTTTGTTTATTCCGGGCTGCTCAGGCATGGGCACTCTTTAACGAGCGCGATTATGTAATTCCCGACGATGTTATTCACATGGCACCCCATGTTCTTGGGCATCGGATTCTTATGAAGCAGGAGGCCAATGTTAAAAAGGTGCGGGTTCAGGATGTCATTTTTAAAGCACTGGAACTGGCCGCCAATGTGAACCGATGAAGGTCAACCGAATTATTTACGCCGTATTGTTAATCGGCTCGGGGGTTTATGCGTGGATAAGCGGAGAGCGTATGCTCTACGTCGCTTTCGCGGTGTTGGCCGCCTTGCCGGTTGTTAGCTACGTGCTCACATACTTTTTTCTCAGTGGGCTTAAGGTTTCCCAGACAGTCCCCAAAACCGTGCAAAAAAATCAGACGGGTAAACTTACCGTCCGCTTACATAATACTACTCCCATGCCCTTTGGTAACGTAGCTGTCTTGGTTTCGGGTGAGGAATTCGCAGTGGAGGTGGAGGAAAAACATACAGCCGTTTTGCGCCCCCTTCGCACGACTTATTACGATATTCCGTTTCAGGTGCTGTACCGCGGCCAATATAAAATTGGGCTGGACTCTGTCAGCGTAACGGATATAGTGGGGCTTTTCCGCCTGCAAAGAAAATTTAATCAGCATGTAAAAATTATTGCCCTCCCGAGGGTTGTTGACCTTTCCAGTTTCCCGCTGGCCATGAATTTAATGACTCAGGCCCATTCGCGCTTTGATATTCGCGACGAGGACTACGCTACAATTTCCGATATCCGGCCGTACATCCCAACGGATTCCATCAAGCGTGTCCACTGGAAGCTCACCGCCAAGCGCAGCGAGTGGCTGGTAAAGGTTTTTCAATCCAACGCCCTTAACCAAGTAGCCATGATTCTGGACAGCACACGGCTGAACCTTGAACCAAAGGAGCTTTACTCTCTGGAGGACCGCATGGTGGAGATGTCGCTGGGGCTGGCGAAATTCTGCCTATCCAAAGGGATGCCCGTAGATTTTTTTGCCACGGAGGGCTTTAAAACAAAGACCCGTTTTTTGCAGGAATTTGAAATAATTTACCAAGCCGCCGCCGGCCTCCAATTCGAGCAAAAAACCAGCCTCGACTGCCTGAATATCCTTTCCCATGTACTCAACGATGCCACGGGATATGTAAACGTCGTAATTTTTGCGGCAAGGCTTGACGGCGAATTATACGAGCGTGTAATTAATGCCGCAAACAACGGCCATTATATTGCTGTGTTATACTTCTCACCCAGACCCCCCGATGAAAATTCCGAAAAGTTTTGCCGGTTGTTAATCGAGGGAGGCACGCCATGCTTTAGAGTTAGCGATGAGGATTAAATGGCGGACTTTAATGCGTTAAAGACTTTTGTATGGCTTGACACCGCAATTTTTACCAACGCGACGTCTTCCGCAGTTGCTTCAACAATGGGCTTGATGTGCTTGATAGCATCGGATGTGGATTTATATCCGTCATGCAACGCCCCCAGCGAGCGGCCATGCTCTACTTCTATTACTGCTACACTTTCGCTGACGCGGGCTAAGCCCTCACTGAGAATGTCAGTCTTATCATCAAGAATAAGGTACTTCTCATTGAGAGCGGCGACCTCTTCACTGAGAGAAGCGACCTCTTCACTGAGAGAAGCGACCTCTTCACTGAGAGTGACTACCTCCTTGCGGACATCGACGACTTCGGTTTCAATCCTGGTTTGGCCCTCTTCCAATGAAGTCAGTTTGACGAGAATTAGATTTAAAATGTCGTCATTCATTGATGTTCTCCTTTATAATTGGGGGGGGATTCGCAACGTGCTCATTCTATGTTGAATATCGGGTATAGTCAACATAAATATAAGGCAGTCCACGAAAGGAGACGAGTTATCTAATGACCGTTCTAAAGAAAGGCACAGTGCGTAAGCCAGTGAAAAAAAACTGGATGGATTATGTTTTCTGTATCGTCGTGGGCAGCCTGTATTTGTTTTCGATTAACAGGGCAATTATTTCTTCTACGTTTATTACCGTGTCCCAGTGGCCAATGTTTATTTTTGGTGTTGTCTCAATAATTATTTTTCTGATTATTTTGCATAATAAAGTCACGCAGATTGCCACGCTGGTGGTTCTTATATTTGTTACTATTTTTATTATTTTTTCGCTGGAGGATATTTATTACCAGCTTCCGCATTTTTACGATTTGGCTCTTATGGTGACGGGGCAAATCCCCTATCGGGCAGATTTGGGTACGACCGTGGTTTGGATAATCAGCTTGCTGCTTGGTTTTACCGTGGTTGTGTTTATGTTTAAGCAGTTTAATTTTTATATTTTGACGGCGGGGGGCTTTGCGGCAATCGGTATTACTTGGATTGCGGGATTCTCCCGGGACGAAATGGCTTTTTTGATTTTTCTGCTGGCCTTTTTGTTGATTCTTATTCGCAAGAATAACAGGAATGTGAATATGGCTGCCGTCGCCGCGCCGGTTTGCCTTGCGTTG
>WQSB01000011.1 GCA_009788085.1 Defluviitaleaceae bacterium | reverse complement strand
GCCGGGCGGTGGCACTTGTCCTCGTCCGACGTACTAATCACGCGACTTTGCTAAACGCGCTTTCACATTCCCGAGGCCTACCGGAGTGACCGCTGTTTAGGTGGGTTTCACCTCTAGCCAAGTGCAACTTCGAGTTTGCTTAAATCCTTCATGGGGAACATGCGCAGAAGCTCCTTATATTGATGCTGAGTTAGCCCCTCGGCCTCTACGTACATTGCGATTTTTGTTTCGGTGTCTGCTTGCCTAAACTTAGCCTTTAGGACTTCGAACGCTGAGATTTCCATGCCTTGTATCCTTTCGTTATTTCATAGGCCGCCATGGCCAGCAAGAATATTGCGAAGCCCTTGCGGAGATAGTTGGCGTCAATTTTTACAGCTATGAGCGCGCCGCATATCGAGCCGGGCAGTCCCCACAGGATTAGCGGAAGCAGTCCCTTTTTTTCGATATTGCCTTCTTTTTTGTGAATGCGCAGAGCCAAAGCGGCCGTGGGCAGAAAGTAAAGCAGATTTATATGCTGTGCCTGCTGCTGACCGATGCCAAGGAAAATGGTGAGGGCGGGAATCAAAATCGCGCCTCCTCCGATTCCCATTCCGCTGACGACGCCGGCGGCAAGCCCGGCAAGAATATACCATATCATGAGAACAACATGCGGGTTGCGCCGACCGCCAGAAATACGCCGAAAGTGATATTCAGCCACGCGGCAGTAAAACGCTTAAGCAGCTTCGCGCCGATAACGCCCCCCACAACACCTCCGGAGGAGACCAGCCCGACGACTTTCCAGTCCACATCCACACCCCATATATATATGAAAGCACTGATTACACACAGCGGCAAAATTACGGCGATGGCCGTCGCGTGGGCTTTGTGGGTTTCAAATTTAAGGAGCTTTTCCAGCGAGGGCACCAGCAGTGTTCCGCCCCCTGCCCCGAACAATCCGTTGGCAAGGCCAACCACCAGTCCAATAGGTATGGTTAATTTTGATTTCTTCATTTATGTAATTTGTGCATTTTTCGCGAAAATATGTATTATTCCTATGACAAAATCTGCCGATACAGGTAATAAGGAGTATTATTTGCATGGAGGCCTGATACTATGTTGACCAGTGTATTTTATTTTAGCTTGTACAAACCATACCTTGTGGGCAATGTTGCAAACCGCGGAAACGAGGGTTATGTGCCCCGGCGGGAACGCATTGCCACCGGCCGGGAGGGTACGGAAACCTCCGGACGCACCTTTGTACTTAATAAGGCATTGCGCAATGAGATTGTGCGGTATGCCCAAGCGGTTTCTTTTGGCGTGACGGATTTACGCACCGCAACCAAGAGAGCCGCTCTTGACATGGAAAATTTTAACCGCTCGGTATATGTGGACGGCTGGGAAAACGCTTTGGATAATCTGTCCGACGACTTGGCGCGGTTTGCCTATGACTTTAACAGGTCTGCCGGGTTTATGCAGTCTCAGGTTCACAGTGCGGGACTGCGGGCATTCTCCAATGAGGTTGCCGAAAACGTATATGAAAACCGTTCCCGCTTGGAGCTGCTGGGGCTTACACTTTCCAACGAAGGGCAAATGGCTTTCAGCCGCGAACAGGTATCCGCCATGAGCCATGAGGAAATCAACGCGGCCATCGGTGAAAATTTAGAAATATTCGAGGGGCTTAGAAATTATACCCAGCAACTCATGACCGAGCCGCTGGTTGAGCATATGCGCTTCCGTGGACTTAACTACCATTATAATTACCGTATGGGAACAATGGAGGCCGATGGCTACAGCCTGCTTGAGGCCGGTATGCTGGTGGATAGACTGGTTTAGAGATTTAAAGGGCCGTTCAAAAAACGGCCCTTTTTTACGAGCTTCGCCGGACACCGGGGACACGCTAGGCCCGGAAATCCCGTGAATTACGGAGAATTTGCGAACAGTGCGGTGCATTGCGACAACTAGAAAGGCGAGGATTCGCGCAGATGATTAAATCTGAAAGCGAATTCTCGCCTTTCTTTGTCGCACCAGCCGACACGGCCGTGAGCAACATGTAGCAATCACGGGGTTTTAGGGCTCAGCGCGACGCTGTTTTTTTACGCACTGCGTCAGAAGATATTCAATCTGCCCGTTTAGGGAGCGGAATTCATCTTCTGACCAAGCGGCAAGCTCGTTGTAAAGGGATTCGGATAATCTCAATGGAATTTGCTTCTTTTTGTCGGCCTTAGAAAGCCGCTTTTTTTCGTCTTCCATTTTTTTAGTACAGGGAACCGCTGTTTATGACCGGCTGCGCGTCGGCGTTTGAACAAAGCACCACCAGCAAATTGCTGACCATTGCGGCTTTCCGCTCCTCATCAAGCTCTACAACATTATCTTCCGAAAGCCGCCGCAGGGCCATTTGCACAATATCAACCGCGCCATCTACTATGGTCTGTTTGGCGTCAACAACGGCACTTGCCTGTTGCCTTTGCAACATAGCAGATGCGATTTCGGGGGCGTAGGACAGGTTGGTTATGCGGGCGTCCAATATCTCCATACCCGCTATTTCAACTTTTGTTTGGATATCTTCCATTAGGCGAGTCACGACTTCGTCCGACGCACTTCTGAGGCATTTATCCTCGCTTTGGCCGTCCCTCGGTAGGTCATATGGATACTGGCTTACGATTGACCGCAGCGACGAATCGCACTGGATTGACAAAAATTCAATGAAATTATCAACATTAAACATGGCTTTGGCGGTATCGACTATCCGCCAAACCACTACCGTGTCGATAATCACCGGATTGCCAAGAAGGTCGTTTATCCTTTGCTTGTCGTTGTTTAGCGTTTTGGCTTTTAGGGATATCTTTCTTGCGGCGGCAGAGG
Organism: Defluviitaleaceae bacterium; assembly: GCA_009788085.1. Taxonomy (GTDB): domain Bacteria; phylum Bacillota; class Clostridia; order Lachnospirales; family WQUN01; genus WRAH01. The sequence goes on along the minus strand of WQSB01000011.1, from coordinate 27,501 downwards.
CCAGGGCCTTGGAAATTTCATCGGTGGCGGTGGCCGGTTTTGTGCTTGTGATATTTGCCGCACCTGTGCTGGGTTGGCCTACTTCGCTTTTAAAGGCACTGGAAAAGGGATTTACAAAGAAAAAACCGGGGCCGCGAAGGGTGCCGTTATACTTGCCAAAGAGAGTCAGCACCATGGCTTCTTGCGGACGCAGAATACAAAGCCCGCCATAAAAAAGCCATGTGGGGATAAGCAAGTACGCAAACCCCAGCACCAGCAATACTATGTTGCCCCCCGCACCGTCTATAAAGCCATAGACTATTGCCCCAATGGCCCCCAACATTAACAGGGTGTTAATAATTAGGACGGGCATACCACTTGTGCGCCAAACGGGCCTTTCCACAAGACCGAAATTTGTGTTGTTTTGATTCATACAATCACCTCATCTATTTTGATATCAAAATGATATCATATCGATTAAAGTATGTCAACACCAAAACTCAACTCGCTAAGCAAGCTAACTTCCCTATAGTGCAAAGGTAAGTCTGCGCTCTTCTTCGTCGGCGCGGACAAGGCGGGCTTTTAAAGGTGTGCCGTGGCGTAGGGTTTTGACGGGTGCTGTTTTGGAAGCAGCTCTGACGTCGCGCTTCTTCATGGGCTTGCGCTCGTAGATATCGCGCTCCTTGTCGAAGCTGTAGCCGTGACGCTTTAGGTCGGCGATGGGGATTAACCCCTCTACTGTGTTGGATAACATTACATAGATTCCCCAAGAGGTCAGGCCGGAGACGATTACGTCAAAAGTTTGACCTTCTTTATTTGTCATAAATTGCACCTTTTTCAGGTCGGCCACTTCCCGCTCAAGGGCCTCGGCGACACGCTCGGTTTTGGAGCATTGAGCGCAAACGGCAGGGAGGATGATGGCGAAACGGGTAGAATCGGCAGTAACAGACTTAGAAACAACAGATTCAGCAGTGGAGTGAATGAGTTTCGGAAGCGGAGCATCGCTATGCATTGCAAATAATTCGTTCACTATGCGGTGGATTTGCAAATCCGCATAGCGACGGATTGGCGAGGTGAAATGGCAGTAGGCATCGGATGCCAGACCAAAGTGCGAGGGATTGTCGGGGGAGTAATGGGCTTGCGGCAGCGCGTGGAGAACCGCCGTGGAAACGGCTAGGGCGGAGGGGGTTTCCCGGGCGGCGTCGAGCAGACGCTGTAAAGACGACGCACCTGTGATTGGACTACCCAAACCCATGGTTTTGGCCAGCAGGCGCAGTCCGGCGATTTTCTCTGCGCCGGGAGGCTCGTGGGCACGATAGACAAACGGGGCTTTCTGTTCGAGGAAATGAGCCGCAATAGTCTCGTTGCACAGAATCATAAATTCTTCGATAATTGCCGTGGCACGGGTGCGGGGATACGCTTCCACAGAGATTGGCCAACCGGCCGCATCCACACGGATTTTGGACTCCGGCAGGTCGAAATCCAGCGCGCCCCTGCGTTCGCGCTTGATACGTAGGATTTCACGCAGGGTGTCCATTTCTTGGAAAAACCGCCATTGGGCAGAGTCGACGGATTCGTCCGGGGGCTCGGAGTCCAGTAAAACTTGGACTTCTTGGTATGTCCACTGTCTTTTACTGCGAATCACAGACTTCACGATTTCATAGGATTCCACGTCGCCGTTTTTGTTTACAGTCATCAGACAGCTTAAGGTCAGGCGGTCAACATCCGGAAAAAGTGAGCAAATTCCGCTGGACAGCTTGTGTGGTAGCATGGGAATCACGCGGTCGGCCAGGTAGATGCTTGTCCCACGCTCAAGGGCGGCGGCATCCAGCGCGGAATTTTCACGGACATAGTGGGTTACGTCGGCAATATGCACCCCCAGATGAAATCCGCCGCCGGGAGCTTGTGCAAAGGATATCGCGTCGTCAATGTCCTTGGTATCGTCGCCGTCGATGGTGATTATGTGTTCGCCGCGCAGGTCTCGGCGGTTTTTAATTTCGCCCTCGCCTACCTCGGTTGGGAGCTTTGCGGCCTCGTCGATAGCATCCGTCGGAAACTCATACGGCACCCCGGCCTTATACACCAACGTCAGCACGTCCATTCCCGGGTCGTTTACATGCCCCAGGACCTCAGTAATAAAGCAGGTTATCGCCCTGTCATCGTGATTCAGCTTCTTCTCCACGGAAAAAACCACCCTATGTCCATCGGCTAGGGCGAATCGCTTGACGGTTTTCGGCGGCACAAGAAATACATAGGGGATTTTTGTGTCAATGGCCTTGACAAATCCCAAACGTCCCTCTGTATGGAAGGTGCCTATCATAGACCGACGGCTACGAATTTCCGCGATTTTCCCCAACTGGCGCAAATTGCCGTCCGGAGACGAGTCGTGTGTATCTTCTATTTTACATACTACCTCGTCGCCGTTCAGCGCGCCAAACGTCAAGTGGGGCGGAATAAAAATATCCGCCCCGCCGTTTTTCTGCACCACGAAACCAAAGCCCCGCTCATTGCCAATGAATTTTCCTTCGGTGATGTTATTCCTTTTCTTTCTCTTCAATTGACCTCAGTCCTTATCCCAAATCATGCACACTCATTTTTTTCTGGGGCGTGTTCCCACTAACCTAAAATGACTCGAAGGTGCGTTAGGAAAAGCCGACGAAAAGTGGCGGAAAATCGGACAAAAAATGGGCGTTTGAGGTAGTGGTAACACGCCCTAAATTACATTTTCGTCTGAATCAGCCTGTCAAGCCGCAAGCGTACAGTGGGGGGCCCGATTTAATAATTTAGATAATATATTTTATGGTCTGTGTTATACTTTGAAAAAGTTCTGTGGGAGGTGAATCACGTAATAATAAGTTATTTTTCAGAAATTTCTTTGTACATATTAATATACTCCCCGGCGGCGTGATGCCACGAGAACTTGCCGTTTATGGCGTTTTTCACCAGCACTTCCCAATGCGGGGTGTCATATAACTCTATGGCTTGGCGAATGGCCCACATTAGGCCGCTGGCGACAAAATCCTCAAAAGCGAAGCCGTTTCCCGTGCCTTTTTCGCGGTCAAAATGAAAAACGGTATCTGCCAGTCCGCCGGTTTTGCGCACAATGGGAACAGCACCGTATCGCATGGCAAACAACTGCCCGAGGCCGCAGGGCTCGTAAACCGAGGGCATAAGAAAAACATCCGACGCAGCGTAAATCCGCTGTGCCAGCGTTGTATCAAAGCAGATATTCGCGCTGACTTTATCGGGATAACGCCATGCGTAATGCTTAAACAAGCTTTCATAACGGCCCTCACCTGTGCCAAGGATTACCATCTGAACATCCAGGCTCAGAAGCTCCTCCATTATTACGGATAAAATATCCAAGCCCTTCTGCTCGACAAGGCGGGTTATCATGCTAAACATGGGTCTGTCGCCTACGATCAGGCCAAGCTGCTCCTGTAGGCGGTATTTGTTTTCACACTTTTTTTCAAGAGAATTTGCATCAAAGTTTACAAAAATGCGCGGGTCGGAGGCGGGGTCATTGTCTTCGATGTCGATGCCGTTGGTTATGCCGTAAATTTGACCGGTGGCGGCGCGTTGGCGCAAAAGTCCGTCCATTCCGTAACCGTAGGACGGGGTCTGGATTTCTTGTGCGTAAGTTGTGCTGACAGTGCTAACGGCGTCGGCATGGACGATACCGGCCTTTAAATAGCTGATATTGCCATAGAATTCCAAATCACCACCAGCGAAATATCCGTCATTTAGGCCCACCGCCCACAGGATATCCCGGCCAAAGACTCCCTGATAATGCAAGTTATGAATGGTAAACAGACTCCTCATATTAGAATAATAAGTAAACCCCCGGTAAACATCACGCAAATATGTGGGCCCAAGGCCGGTGTGCCAATCGTTAAAATGCACGACGTCAGCTTGAAAGTCTATGCGGGAAAGCATTTCCACGGCTGCCTTTGTGAAAAACGCGAACCGCTCGAAATCGTCGCCGTAACCATAGTAATTGTCGCGGCTGAAATAAAAATCGTTTTCAATAAAATACACCGAGTCCCCGTCTCCGTGGGCGTCGAGGGCATAAATATCAGCTTTCTGGGCCCGCCAAGAAAGGTGCACGGTGAAATTTGTTACATTTTTTGTATCCTTCAGGAATTTTTCCGGAATTGTCTTATACTTTGGCAAAACCACACGCATGTCAACGCCCCGGTCACGCAGGGCTTTGGGCAACGAGCCGGCGACATCTCCGAGCCCTCCCGATTTGGAGTAGGGATTAACTTCAGTGGAAACAAGCAGTATCTTCAATGTACAATCACCTCTCTTTAGTTTTGAAGAATTATACCACCAAGGCGGAAATTGTAAAGAAATACAAAATACGGTACAATAAACTCATGTATAAAGATATTTTATCCAATTTATCCCAAGGGATATACCCTTTCCACATGCCCGGACACAAACGCAACCCGGATTTTCTGCCACCAGACTTGGCCGCGCTGGATTTTACGGAAATCCCCGGGCTGGACGTGCTTTCCGCCCCCACAGGAATTTTGCGAGAATTGCAAGAGTACATAGCGGATTTATACGAAGCGGACAGAAGCTTTCTTCTTGTAAACGGCTCATCGGCGGGGATAGTCGCCGCCATTTGCACGGCTTGCGCCAATGGTGCGCCCCTTATCGCCCCTCGAAACGCCCATGTAAGTATGTACAACGGTTTGGCCTTATCCGGGGCCCGTCCGGTCTACATATTGCCGGAAATCACAGCGGACGGCCTTGCCGGTGGAATTTCTCCGGAGGTCTTTGACAACATGCCCGAGGGTGCGGCGGCCTTTGTCGTAAGCCCCACATATGAGGGCTTTGTATCGGATATCGCCGCGATTGCCAAAAAGGTTCATCAGCGCGGCGGCATATTAATTGTAGACGAGGCCCATGGTGCGCATTTTATTTTTGGGAAGCTTTGCGAAAGCGACGGATATTTTCCTCCATCGGCGATTTCCCAAGGTGCAGATATCGTGGTTAATAGCTTGCATAAGACCCTCCCTGCCCTGTCGCAAACCGCCGTTTTGCATGTAAACAGCCCTCGTGTAAATATTTCCCGGCTTAGTTTTTACATTAATGCCGTGCAAACCTCCAGCCCTTCGTATATACTTATGGCGGCATGTGATTTTATGTTTTGCAAATTAAAGAAAAATCCAGAAATTTTTAAGGAATATATCACAAGGCTGGAAAGGCTTAGGGCTGCTTTGCCCGGCTGGGACTGCCAAGGTGGATGCCAAAACGCTCCCACCGCGCTGCGGTTGTCCGGCCGGGAAAGAATAGGCACGCGCGCCATCTATGACATAGACCCCGGGAAGCTGCTGTTTACCGTGGATTGCGCCCTTCATGCGGAGGAAATCGCTGAAATAATGGCAAGGGAATTTAAAGTGCAAATGGAAATGGCAAAGGGCAGGCATATTCTGGCCATGACCTCTGTTGCGGATACAGATGAGGGGTTTGAACGGCTAAAAACCGCCATTTATGGCCTGAATGAAAGGCTTTTCGCACCCCAAAAAACCTTTCCCCAAATCATCTATTTTCCATTCCTTTCCACTTTTGCCCTGCCCGAGATGGTTCTCACCCCCGGTGAGGCAATTCGCAGGGAGACAAGGCTTGTCCCCCGCGAAGAAGCCATCGGTTGTATTTCCGGGGAAATAATTGCGGAATACCCGCCGGGAATCGCCCTCGTCGCCCCCGGCGAGCGCATTCCAGCGGAAATTCTCCCCTTGTTGAGAAAAAAAACCTTGTACCAAATCATCTAACTTCAACGGAAACGTCTATGGGAGGCGACATCTTTATGAGAGACGAAAAAGAAGACGGACAAATTGTAATCACGGGAATGACGGTTTTAAAAGTCGTTAGTTTTTTGTCGGGGATTTTGGGTATTGTGTTCTTGGCAACGAATCTGATGGGCCTTACAGAGATGGATTGGATTGCCGTCGGGTCGTCCTTTGTGGCTCCCTTTTTATACTTTGTGGTAAAGGCGCAATGAAGAGGTTGAGCATCCGCTACGGTTTAGGGTATACTACGGCTAATATGTTATAATCGAAATTGTTGACCGATGTGACAACGACCTTGGGTTGGATTTTCGGAATTTGGTAGGGTCTATGTTTCGATAGACATAAAACCGATAAACGCTGTGACCATGTTGCCTGTGCGTTTCAAAATAGATACTGGTGCCGATACTTATAATGGATGAAAAGCAAGATTTAAGGAAAGTCAGAAAGCTACTTCATGAAAATGGCTGTTACTTAATTTTAATAAGCGTGAGGTTACTAGCGGTGATTGAAACAAGCCGATGTTATATAAAATTAACAACAACTGATGATATCTTCGATATTAAATCATTATACACAGATATTGAAGTATGGAAATATCTTGGCGGACAAAGAAGCCCCAAGCAGATTAATCGAGGAATCAATAGTCGTATTTATCCGGATAAGGGATGTACATATTGGACTGTCCGAAATAAAGAAACAAACGAATTTTTGGGGAATATCTCATTAACGCCTCATCATGACAGCACTTATACCGAGATATCATATGAATTTTTATCGTACAATTGGGGAAATGGATATGCTTCGGAAACAGTTGGCGAGATAATTAAGCTTGCGTTTAATACCCTTGGGCTTAGGAAACTGGTGGCCGAAACTCAATCTGCTAATAGTGCTTCATGCAACATGCTTCGCAAGTTTGGTTTTTTTGAAAAACAAAAAATCATACGCTTTGGGACAGAGCAAATTATATGGGCCATTAACAACCATACACGAACTTACATTCAGAAAGGCTGATATTTAAACATGAAGCTTGCACTAAAACTGGTAAAATCATCCCGTTCGTATTGGGGATACCTGCTGTTCGCGCTGGCGGCGATTGTGGGTATGACAATGGCGCAGCTGTACGCGCCCCAGGTTGTTCGCCAGCTTATTGACATGGCCGTTGGCCAAGACCCGCTACTGGCAGAAGTGGCATTGCGCATGGGGCTGATTTTGGGAGCGGTGTACTTGGCGCAGGCGGTATGTTCCTACATACGTTCGTACTATACCCACTATGCGGCGTGGCATTTTGTGGCCGACCTTCGAACCAGCATCTATGGCACGTTGCAAAAGCTGTCTATGAAATTTTATCACGACAAGCAAACCGGGCAAATTATGTCCCGGGTGGTGAATGATACACATAATATAGAAATTTTGATTGCCCACGCCGTGCCGGATATTTTGTTTAACCTGGCAATAATCCTTGGCGTCGGGATAATTTTATTTGTAATAAATCCGCTGTTGGCTGCCCTAAGCCTGTTGGCTACGCCTTTTTTGGTGGTAATGTCCGTTGTGTTTGCCAAAAAAGTTCTGCCGGTGTTTCGCGATGCGCAGCAAATTCTGGGTGAGCTGAACGCCAATTTGCAGGACAATATCTCCGGCATGAAGGAAATTCAGGTGTTCAACCAACATGACCGCGAGAAAGCAAAAATCGGCAACAGTGCCCGTGCCCACGCCAAAGCCATTCTAAAAGCCCTACAGCTTAGTGCGGTTTACGGCAGTGCAGTGCAGTATTTTTCCAGCATTGGCTCTGTGGTGGTAATCGCCTATGGCGGATATCTCGCACTTCATGACCGTGTGCCTGTAGCCGATATCGTTGCCTTTGTTTTGTACCTGAATATTTTTTTCCAGCCCCTGACTGCCCTTGCCCGTATCAACGAAGACCTGCAAACCTCCATCGCCAGTGCAGAGCGCGTCTTTGACATTCTGGATGCGGAAATCGACGTGAAGGAAAAGGAAAATCCCCATCATTTAAAAAATGTAAAAGGGCATATCGTTTATAAAAATGTGTCCTTCCACTATATCGAGGGTGCGGCGGTTTTAAAGGATGTTTCCATCGAAATAAAACCCGGCGAAGTCGTGGCTTTGGTTGGCCCGACAGGTGTGGGCAAGACGACCTTTATCAATTTGCTCAACCGCTTCTACGACCCCGTTGAAGGCGACATTACAATTGACGGGTTTAATTTAAAGGACGTGTCCTTGCACAGCCTGCGCCACAGCATGAGCAATGTTATTCAGGACGTATTTTTGTTTAATGACACTTTGGCGGAAAACATCGGCTATGGCCGCCCCGACGCAACCCGGGAAGAGGTTGTTCAAGCATCAAACACCGCCCGCGCCGATGATTTCATCAGCCAGCTAAATGACGGCTATGACACCATTGTGGGCGAACGCGGAATGCGCCTTTCCGGCGGGCAGAAGCAGCGGGTTTCCATTGCCCGCGCCATTCTGCGCGACCGGCCGATTCTGATTCTTGACGAGGCCACCGCCGCCGTAGACGTTGAGACAGAAAAGCAAATCCGCGACGCCATGGACGAGGTAATGAAAGACCGCACCACGGTTATAATTGCCCATCGCCTATCTACAATAAAAAAGGCCGATAAAATCATCGTTCTAAACGACGGCCGCATCGAAGACGTGGGCACTCATGACGAGCTTGTGGCACGGGGCGGCCTATATGCCCATTTAACAGAAATTAATATGTACGCATAGGAGACTAACATGAATCTTCCCATAACCATAACAGACATAATTTTTGCGGCCCTTTTTGCCGGGGTCATTGTTTTTATATTCCATGTGGCAGGGCGCATGTTCCATACTATGATTACCCGCAACACGGTTTTTTCCCTTGGCTCTCGCGGCCTCAGTCCCGAGCAGCTGAAGGTGGTAAAACAACGCTGCTACCGCCTTTTCCCAATAGAATCCCTGCTTTGGGACGGGACAACTTTCACCCGCGGAAGCACTTTGCACATTGTCACCGACAAAAACGAAAACTTCGTAGGGCAATTCATGGGCACAAACAACGAAAATATGGTTTGCATCGTCACCGACGAATCCATAGTCGCCCAGCAGATTAATACCATCACAGAGATTCGGTTGTTGTAGTATTTCATAGCAATTATAGCATTTTCAACTGAAAACGCTATATCCACAAAGTGTATCGTTATATTTTCCAGTCGTCCACATATAAAAGCACCGTCACCGAGAAAATATTTTCATCATGGGTAATGTCTATATGTCCGTTGTATTTTTCCACGGACTTGCGGATATTTTTTAAGCCGTGACCGTGTTCACCGCCGCTTTTTCGGGTAGCTATGCGTTTATCATCAGCGTTGTTATCGTGTTTTAATCCATGCCGCCTGACGGCGGCGGCAGAAATCGGTTGGTGCAAAAATTTGCTTCGCAAATTTCCGCACTTAACAACGCCGTCAAAAGTGTTTTCCACTTGGATAAACAGGCTTTCCCTGCTGTATTCAATATCCAATTTTATTTTCTTTTCCTCAACCTTTGAAACCGCGTCAAGGGCATTGTCTAATAAGTTGCCCATTATAGTTACAATGTCGGCTACTTCGATGCTCAAAGCTGGGGGGATTAACAAGCGTATATCCAGTTTGATATTTTCTTGCTTGGCGTTGTTTAACTTAAAATTGATTATGCTGTCAAAGGCTATATTTTTTGTGTTGCTGTACACGCCGCTTTCTTCTATATCGCCAAGTAAGCCGTTGAGGTAGGCGGTTGCTTCGACGGTTTTATCGGTTGAAATAAAATCCCTCGCTGTTGCCAAGTGTAATTTCATATCATGGCGCATGGATTTTATGTTCTCTACCGATTTTTGCATTAAGCGGCATTGGGTAAAATAATATTCCTTTTCTTGCGTGTGCAAGGCCGATTTTACATTATTTTCAACTGCTTTTGAAAGGTGATTGTATAAGAAAAAAATTGTAAAAGCAGTTACAAGCGTACCAACCATGCCGTAAATCGCAACGGTGTACGGTAAATTAAATTGATAAACAACGGCAAAAAGCACATGAGTAAAGACAATCAGTAAAAAAGGAAACCCAATTTTATGCAATTCATTTGTTGCTTTTTTGATATGCATTAAGTGAGGAAATACTATCAATACAATTAAATAAGACAGCAAGGTTGATACTATAAAAGGCAAATCCATAAAATGGTCAGCCAAATTAACAGGAAAAATATACGAAAAAAATTCATAAATTACGGTAATGGAATGTAGTACAAAATAACTCCCGGCTACCGCAGACATACGTTGAATCATTACAGCCTCATAATTAAGAGATATGATTACTAATGCAAGCATATAAAATAAAAAAACGAATAGTGCGTTTCCTATCCAAAATTGAAGGCTCAACACAACCCAAAATAAGAGATATGAAAGAACAGTAAGCAATAGCGGAGTTTTCCTTTTTACAAAGAAAACACGCATAACTCTTTCCATTGTAAGTGTCAAAATACCTGTTGCAACAAAATCCATTGGTATATATACATTCCCCATTTATTTCACACCCTCCGCCGCTTCATTATTTCTAAATATTTTTCCCTTATTTCATTTCTTCTGCCTTGACTGATAGGTAAGGGCGTAGCACTATCCGATATGGATAATTGACTATACCGAATTGCAGATACATAATCAAAATTTACTACATAGGAGGCGTGTATAAAAAGAAAGTCATATTTTTTTAACTGGTCGTGATATATTTCTTTCAACGACCCGTAAAATTCAACAGTTTTGCCATCGGCAAAATAAAGGATTAACTTTTTATTGCGGCTTTCAATATACAATATGTCCTTTGTTTTTACTTTGAAAGTATCACGCCCAACGGTATAGGAAAACTCCCCCGACCAAAGCCCCGCAATTTTAAAATAGGTTTTTACGGTCTTTTCTATTGCGCTATGCTCCAATGGTTTAATAAGGAAGTTTAACGGACGTATTTCAAACAACTGGAAAGCATAATCCTTTTCGCGTGAAATGTAGACAATAGAAACTATATTGTTTTGTTGGGCTTCACGGATAAGCCGCCCAACCTCTACGCCGTTTATTTCATTTTTGGCAAACTCTATATCAAGGAAGATTAAATCATAGTGCGCCCCTGCTTCCATGCGGCGGCATAATTCTTCCCCGGTAAAGAAAACATCAATATCATGTTCCACTTGCATATTTCCGAATATACCAATTAAGGCGCGTTCCAATTCCGCGCCTATTTTTGTGTCATCATCACATACGGCTACAATAATCATAATTGGTTCTCACGCACCTTTTCAGATTCTTTCTTTGCCGCTTAACGCAAACCTGTTATTTTTGGGGTGTTTTTTGCTCATTCATCAAATCTCTTTATATTTTACTACCTTCGACACATGATGACAATATGGGCTGATATGTAAGTTACTCCCTTGAGTGTGTAAGTTACTCCATCTTCCGGCATGATGAAAATTTTTTGATAGACTTAAATCACATTAAACTCAAGGAGGATTTTAAAATGAATGACGTACCCGATTACAGGTGGATTAAATGGCTGTCTTGGGTTATTACCGCTGTTATCGTAATTATGTTAGTGCGAAACATTTTGGAACATGGGACTTTAAACTTTTCTACCGTTGAGTGGGGAATGCTCGTCGTTGGCGTGGCAGCCGATATTGTTCTATGGTTGTTAAAGCGCAAATTAGAAAATAATCAGGGGTGATAACAATGGACTATGCCATTACCATGAAAAATATCCACAAGACCTTTGGGGCAAAGACAGCCATCAAGGACGTTTCCATTGATATAAAGCAAGGGGAACTGTTTGGCTTTCTTGGGCCTTCCGGAGCGGGTAAAACAACTACTATTAAGATAGTAACAGGGCAGCTTAAACAAAATAGCGGCAGGGCTACTATTTTGGGACGCGAAACCACCGCCTTGAACCATGAAATATACAGCCAAGTGGGTATTGTCACCGATAATTCCGGCTTGTATGAAAACATGAGCTGCTACGACAATTTGCTGATGTTCTCAAAAATACTTAACACAAACAAAAAGGAAATTATGCCCCTGCTTAGAAGAGTGGGGCTTGGCGGTGACAGAAACAAGCAAGTCAAGAAATTTTCCAAAGGCATGAAGCAACGTCTTGTATTGGCGCGGGCTATGCTTAACAAGCCAAAAATCCTTTTCTTGGACGAACCGACAAGCGGACTTGACCCTTCCACATCAATAGAAATTCATAAATTGATGTTGGAAATGAAAAACGATGGCACAACCTTTTTCCTTACCACCCACAACATGACGGAAGCGTCTAAATTATGTGACCGCATTGCCCTGTTTAATGAGGGTGTTATCGTTGACATGGGAAGTATGGACGAGTTAAGCCAAAAATACAACAAGGAAAAAAGCGTAAAAATTTTGCTTAACTCCGGCGCGGAAGTAATACTTGGCTTGACCCCCGAAAACAGCCGAAGGGTTGCGGAGCTCATAAACCAAAACGCCGTAGTAACGATACATTCGCAAGAACCTACACTTGAACAAATATTCCTAAAATTGACAGGGAGGGATTTGTCGTGATTTCAACAAGAAAAATAAGCGCGATATACAGCAAAAATATTAAGAGTGTTTTAAGCAACCCTTTTATTGCGGCTCTCCCTTTTATGATGGTAGCATTGGCTTTCATTTTTCACATGATTACGCCCGAATATGCCACTTATTACGAAACCGCCTCAACGCTGATTATGTTGGTGCTTATGAATGTACTCATCGGCGGGGCTACGATAATGGCGGTGCTTATTGCGGAGGAAAAAGAGAAAAACACACTCAATGTTTTAATCACATCTACCGTGTCACCCTTGGATTTCCTTATTAGCCATGTGCTGACAGCCGCTACACTAACTATTACCGTAAATGCCGCAATGTTCTACATCATGCGTGTTCCCGATTTACCGATTGTGGATTATATGATTATTACAAGCATTGGTTCAATAGCCGCCATCACTCTTGGCGCAACCCTCGGTTTGTTGGCAAAAAATCAAGCGGCAGCTTCTACAATGGGTACGCCTTTAATAGCGTTGGTATTGTTGCCGTCGTTAATTACGGACAACTTCATTGTAGACAACATCCTTTACTATTTTTTTTCAGAGCAGATTAACTTTGCCATGGTTGATTTAATCCGGGGCGGTGAACTTGATTTGCTACGGATAGGAATTATGGCGGCAAATTTCATAGCGTTTGCGTTAATCTTCGCTGTCTGCTACAAAAAGCGCGGCATTTGAAACCCGCCAACCCGCCGGAGGTGAAATAAGAAAAAAATTTGATAAAAATGGAAAACGCAAAATATAATTTAACAGAGGTATTGCACTTTAAAACAGATAATACAGCCAAGCGGCGGTTTTGACAAAAAAATCAAAGCCGCTGTTTTCTTTTGACAAAAAGTCATGTGTATAGACGTTTCAGTTGAAAACGCTATATAACGACAGTCGCAAAATTTGTCCCCCCTCTTAATGAATGTTCAACCAAAAAAGTATTGACATCCGTTATCTTGTGATTTATACTGTATATGCACACAAGTACAGTTACTAACACAAGTTGATGGGAGGGGATAAAAATGTGCTGTCATTCTACGGAAGGTGGTGCTATATCATGGAATTCATTGTTAATCCGAACAGCAAAGAGACTATATATGAGCAGATTATATTTCAGATTAAGCTGGCAATAGCCAATGGGGAATTAAAAATCGGGGATGGGATTCCGTCGGTGCGGAGTCTGGCCAAGTCTTTATCCGTAAGCACCCTTTCGGTGCAGCGGGCCTATTCGGAATTGCAAAAAGAGGGCATCATTGAAAGCACGGAGGGCAAGGGCAATTATGTTTCGGCCAATTTAAGTAAATCCTCGCTAAAGGACGCGCTAATTAAAGCCGTGGAGGAAGAAGCCCAGCGGGTTATAAGCATCGCCAAGCAAAACGGCATTGAGCTGAATGAATTGAAGGAACTGATTCAAATATTATGGGAGGATTTTTAACATGACTAACGCACTTGAAGTACGCAATCTTACAAAGGTTTACAATACGGGAAAGGGAATCCGCGACATCAGCTTTGAGCTAAGCAAGGGCACGATTTTGGGAATAATCGGGCTTAACGGCGCGGGAAAGACCACCATGCTTAATTGCCTGACGGGTTTTCTAAAATACGACTCGGGTGAGATTCAATACGATTTTAACGGGGAAAGGTATAACAAGGCCACCCCCACGCTGTTGGATAATTTGGGCATCGTTTCCAGCGAGTACGGCTATCCGGACCATTTTACGGCAAAAACAATATCCCATATTATGTCCTCGACCTACAGGGCATGGGATAAAAAACGCTTCTTTGAAATTTTGGCGCATTTGGATTTGGACAAAAGCCTTAAAACCGGCAAATATTCCTCCGGGATGAAAACAAAGCTGGCCATTGCCATTGCTCTGTCTCACAATGCCAAGATTTTGATTTTGGACGAAGCCACAAGGGGGCTGGATGTTAAGGCGTCAAGCCGGGTGCGGGAGCTTTTGTACGCCCATGTCTCCAATGGGGAAAATTCCATTATTTTAACGTCGCACATCATGGGGGAAATCGAGCGCATGTCGGACACTGTCATGCTTATCGAGGACGGCTGTGTCCAGTTCATCAATAATAAGGACGATTTGCTGTATCAGCACAAGATTTTTCAGATTACGTCCAGCCAGCTAATGGAGATGGACAAAAAAGAGATTAACAAGGTCAAGCGCGAAGACCATGCCCTGTATGTAATAGCCAAAGACCCCAAGGCGTTTGGTGATAAATATAAATTGGAGGCAGTCAGCAGCAGCCTTGACCGGGTCATTGAAATTATTTTGGAAGGGGACACGTTCCAATGAGAGGATTAAAAGGCGCGGCAATTAATCATATGCATTTAATGAACACGCGAAACTTTGGACTGTATTTGCTGATAACGGCGTTTATTTTTGCAATATATTTAATAGTGGGCGAACCGGTTTTTTTGGCCACTACACAAATACTTTTTTTGGGGACGCTTCCCTTGGGGGTTTTGGAGGCCTCCGAAGTCTCTTTTGCCAGCAAATGGACTTCCTTTGAAAGGGCCTTTGCAATCTCCCAAGTGTCCCAGGTGCTGGCGCGATATGTTATTTTCATAATTGTCAGCCTTATTCTGGCTGCATTGTGGTTTGTGTCTCCGTTCCATGCGGTTTATGAAGAGCAGGTAGCCATGATGGGCATTGGATTTATGCTTTTGTGGGCACAGCTTACATGCATCGTATATTTTCCAATAATGTACCTGCTTAACCCAAATAAAAAAAGCACAAGCACGGTTATACTTCTTTCGGCGGCAGGCGGGGCCATCGCATTAAATCTTTTCGTAATCGCGCCCCTTGCGGAGGACAGCCCGTGGATTACCATTGCAATTGTTGTCGGTTTATATGTAATTTCTGTGGCACTGTCTATAATTTTTAATAATTTTCACAGAGGGAGGGCGGCATAATGAGAGGCTTATATGGTTCGATGCTGAATGTATTGCATCTGATGCGCACCAGAACCCTTGTGATTGCACTGCTTCTGGCGGGCGCGGCAATAGCGGCATACCTTGTCGGAAATGTTTCCTATGCACGCAATGCCGCTCAGCTGTTGGTATTGGTTTTTATTCCTCTTGTAACCGTATGGACAGCTAGGCTCTCCTACAGCAGCAAATGGAATATTTTCGAGCAGAGCTGGTCGGCATCCCTCACTGTAATGATAGTTTCACGCTATATTATTTTCGCCCTCATTAATCTGATTATGTCCGTCCTGTGGTATCTGTCGCCGCTTTTTGACGGCGACTACGGGAACTTGGTACACACAATGGGCTCTGCCTATCTGACGCTGGCAATCTATTATCCCATAATGTACCTGCTGCGCGGCGAAAAAGGGGATTTAGACCAGATTATATTCATGGCATCCATGGTTGGGTCTATACTAGGGCTGGGCTGGTTTGCAATAAGGTTTGGCTCGGAATATACGATAGTGCTGGTTGTTAGTGCATATTTGATTTCCTTGGGGCTATCAATCGGGTTTAACCGTTTCCACAAGGGGCGGGCTACATGAATATTTTACGGATATCTTCCAAACAAATATAATAAAAGCTGAAAAATATCTTGCCAAGCAACCAATGCGAAATTTGAAATCTTGTCATTTTATGTTATAATTTGCTAACGGCTTTCGTAGTGGGTCGGTTCGTGCAATCTAATCCTTCGTAGGAAGGAGGTGAAAGCATGGAAAACTTCTTGATTGAGATATTCGTCAAAGCCTTTGCTAAAGCAAGCGTTGCGGCACTGGTGAAAGAGGCAGTGTCTTGGATAAAAAGAAGAACCGCCCCTATTGACAGTAGGGACGGTTCTGATAAAACTGTTTAGCAGTTAGTCACGAATCGGCTCCGCTCTCAACGGAAGCCGTTCTTTTATTGTGCCCCTATTATAAAATTTTCAAGCACTGATGTCAAACAGTTTGCAAAAACCCTTTCCCCAAATCATCTATTTTATATCACCCAGCGCGGTGGAAAGTCCATCATATTTTCACTCATTTTATTTTATCCTTCCGTTGCGAAATTTGAAATTTTGTCATTTTATGCTATAATTTGCCAACGGCTTTCGTAGGGGGTCGGTTCGTGCAGTCAAAGCCTTTCATTTACAGCAACGTGAAAGGAGGTGAATGCATGGGTTTTATTCTTTCTTTGCTTGAAGTTATCGCCAAAGCCATCGTTAAAGTTCTGATTACGACACTGACAAAACATGTGGTGTCCCGCATAAAAGAAAGAACCGCCCCTATCGACAGTAGGGACGGTTCCGATGCGGTGAAATAATACCGTTTTAACACGAATCGGCTCCCACTCGGCGGAAGCCGTTCTTTTTATTGTGTCCTTATTATAAAATTTTCAAGCACCTATGTCAAATATTTTGCAAAAAACTACCTCAGTATACAACTCACCGTAGAATACCGGATGCAGACATCACTATTCCATTTTCGGGGACATCCTTCAGCACCAGCGCGCCCGCGCCGATTTTCGCACCCGCACCAATGCGAACCGCGCCAAGGATTATCGCGCCCGCGCCAAGGATTACGTTGTCACCTACTATGGGGTGACGTTGAATCTTTTCCCCGCTAGTCGCGCCAAGGGTGACACCGTGATACATCAGCACATCGTTGCCCACGACGGCGGTTTCGCCTATAACCACGCCCATTCCGTGGTCAATAAACACCCCGCGGCCGATTCGCGCCCCGGGGTGAATTTCTATCCCTGTGAAAAATCGTGAAATCTGCGAAATCAACCGCGCCAAGAAAAACAGCCCATGTTTATATAAAAAATGCGCCGGCCGGTGGAAAACCATCGCCCACAGCCCCGGATATAACAGCGTCTCCGGCCAGGAACGAATAGCCGGGTCGCGTTTTTTTATTGTTTTTATCAGATACAAGGTCTACCTCCACATCTCCGTGGACAAGTACCGCTCTCCTGTGTCGGGTAGGATTATTACGATGTTTTTGCCAAAGCTCTCTGGGCGTTTTGCGACTTGCACCGCCGCCCAAGCCGCCGCACCAGACGAGGCCCCGCATAACAAACCCTCTGTGCGGGCCAGCATCCGGCTTATGTCAAAAGCGTCGGTGTCGTCCACGGTTATGATTTCGTCATAAATTTTTGTGTTTAGAATTTCCGGCACAAAGCCCGCGCCGATTCCTTGTATTTTATGCGGGCCAGGGGTCCCGCGTGACAGCATGGCCGACGCGGAGGGCTCCACCGCTACGATGTGCAGGTGAGGGTTTTTCTTTTTGAGAAATCCACCCGCGCCGGTGATTGTGCCGCCCGTACCCACCCCCGCCACAAAAATGTCCACCGCGCCTCTCATATCCGCCCAAATTTCCGGGCCGGTGGTAGCTTCGTGAATGGCCGGATTGGCCGGGTTCGTAAATTGGCCGGGCATAAACGAGCCGGGGATTTCGGCGGCAAGCTCTTCGGCTTTGGCTATCGCGCCCTTCATGCCCTTCGCTCCGTCGGTTAGAATAAGCTCCGCACCGTAAGCTTTTAACAGACTCCTCCGTTCAAGGCTCATTGTTTCCGGCATGGTTAAAATCAGGCGGTAGCCCCTAGATGCCGCCAGCGACGCTAAGCCGATTCCCGTGTTGCCGCTGGTCGGCTCAATTATTACCGTCTCCGGAGTCAGCAGGCCCCGCGCCTCCGCGTCACTCAGCATCGCCAGCGCGATGCGGTCTTTTACACTGCCCGCCGGGTTGAAGCCCTCCAGTTTGCCCACCGGCTGGGCAGTCAAGTTATAGGCTTTTGCAAAATTTGTAAGCTCCAGCATCGGAGTGCTGCCTACTAGCTCGGATATATTTTTATATGTCATGGTCATACCCCTTTCTTCGGGTAAAAAAAGTAACCCCTTTCAGCTTATGCTGGTTAAGGGATTACAGATACAATTCATTTTTAAAAAATTTGCCATGAATTCTTTTCGCCCGGCGGCGGCGAATTGAAATTCTGATATTCACACTACCAACTTATGAGCGTATCAATATTTCTTGCGTTTTCAAAAGCCAAGCGAAGCCTAATACGCCCCGGCTCAAAATCACTCATGTTTATGTTTTCGTGAAAATCCCCTGAAATGTCGAAGGTTCTCTCTATATCGCCCTGCATAAAAGTCAGCGATACATTGCCTTCGGTGTTAGTGCTTCTCACGGTCATAGCTTCAAGATTGGCGGCAGTAAAGGTATAATCTACTCTGCTACTGCCATTAGCTCTGCTTGGAGAAGCCCTCCAAGTGTTGTTTGATACATTAGAAATTCCTCCCCTACTCCCCGCACGAACTCCGAAGGTAAAGCCTGTGCCACCCGACGTGGTGAACGTTCCCGAATTAACGGCAACACCTTCACGGTCAAAAGCAAACATTACTACTGAGACAATTATGCCGATAATCACAAGTGCAACCACCACTATGATTGCAATTAACTTTTTCCTGTTCAACGCTTTCATCTCCTTAAAATTTTCATAAATATGTTTTTGTTTCTCTTTCAACGAACTCTGTCAATTTTTTCACGATACTTTTATATTGTGGGTTGTCTTTCAATGCTTCAAAAGCTGGAAGTCTGGACAAACCATGAAGCATACCGATTTTAATTGCTTGCTCGTCAATTACCGATTCACAGCTTTCGTCTTTATCTAACCATTCATC
Organism: Defluviitaleaceae bacterium; assembly: GCA_009788085.1. Classification (GTDB taxonomy): domain Bacteria; phylum Bacillota; class Clostridia; order Lachnospirales; family WQUN01; genus WRAH01. The sequence goes on along the minus strand of WQSB01000011.1, from coordinate 8,480 downwards.
GATATCGGTAAAAAATTCATCGCCTCTTATTCTAAATGGGAAAAATTTTGTGGTGCAAAAGTCCAAGTATTTTTCGAGAAGCTCAAGGCTATTATCAAAATCCCCATGCGTACAATACAAACTCGCACCTATAAGATATGCCTTTGCTACTACGTTAGGGTTGAGCCTACCAATATTGAACAGGCAGATAAGTTCCATTGCCCTGTTAAGTGCTGTTTGCGCCGCACTAAAATTATCTTCAAGCAAGCGCGCATAATTTACCATAGATTCAACCAAGAAATATTGAAAATTGTATATATCGCATTGATATATCTCCTTAGCCTTGGCCTTGTTTCCAACAAGCAAAAACGCCTGCGCAATCAAGCTACCCTCATATGGTGAAGACGCGCTTAAAGACTCACCCAACAACGAAAACACTTCTTCGGGTTGCCCCAACAAGACACAGCATTGAGCTTGCATATTGAGCGCGTCACGAGCAAGAATAACTTCGTCGCATTCCGCAACTATCCGTTCAAATAAGCCTTTGGCTTTGTCTATTGCCTCAATCCATTGCCCTTCGGAAAACGCAGCGTGATGATTTATCAGCAATGCCGCCACTTGAAACAAGAACGGAAAACAGGAATGATATTTCTTAATCAATTCCCCACACCTTAACATCACTTCATCGAAGGGCTTATTTGTAATCTCTGATGATAGCTCCCTGCACAATTTCTGTATTTCGTCAGGGGTAAGCTGTGGGGTATAGCCAAGCAACTCATCGATACTGATGTTGAAGTATGCCGCCAGATGCGGCAGCAGGGTAATATCGGGATAGCTTTGCCCCTTTTCCCATTTAGACACGGCGGCCTTTGACACCCCCATATATTCTGCCAAGTCCTCTTGAGTGATGCCCTTATCGCGCCTCCTTTTAGTGATAATATTAGCAATTCTTAGCTCGCTCACTTTAATACCTCCTCTTAAAAATTCTAAAGTAAATGCCCTTCAATAACAATGGAATTATAGTTGACTTTACTCAACAAAATCAACCAATGGTTGACACGCCCCAGTATAGCGATTTCAGTTGAAAACGCTATAAACACAAAAAAAATACCCTGCTATATCCGCCTTTCATTATGCGGCAGATGGCAGGGTATTTTTTATGCTTTTGTTACCTTTAAAAAATGTGCCATAAATTTTTTTCGCCCGGCGGCAGCGAATTGAATTGTCACCTCGTAGTCCGCACCGGCAGGGTCGATGGCAAGGATTTCCCCTACCCCATACTTGTCGTGATTTATTTTATCGCCTACACTATAGTCCGGGGGCGCGCCTTTGGGAACGGGGCGGGCTGGGGCTTTTTTGGGTGCAAAAGAGTTATTGGTCGCACCGGATTGCGGCACGGATGAACGCTTCTGCGGCGGCGTGGAGCCCGCGGTTGTAAAACGCTCTTCCCGGGGCTGGCCGTAGGAATTCACGGGGGTAATGCAATCCGGGGGCACCTGGGCCAAAAAGCGGCTGGGGGCATTTCGGGCAATGTGGTCGAATCGGCGGCGGAAAATGGCATGGGTCAGGTACAGGGTTTTTCGGGCACGGGTAAAGCCCACGTAGCACAGGCGACGTTCTTCTTCCATTTCGGAGGCTTGTCCGCTGTCGATGCTGCGGGATGTGGGGAAAAGATACTCCTCGAAGCCCACCATAAAAACGGCGTTAAATTCCAGCCCCTTCGCACTGTGCAAGGTCATTAACGCCACGGCGTTGGCGTCCTCTTGGTAATTGTCGATGTCGGCGACGAGGGCCACATCCTCCAAAAATTTAGCCAGCGATGTGTCGTCAGATTCATTTTCAAAGGCGTGGGCCTTGGCCAAAAGCTCGTTAATATTGGCTACGCGCTCCTCTCCCTCGGGGGTTCCGTCAGCGATTGTCTCCATGTAGCCTGTGTCGTCCAAAATTTTTTTCATCAGCCCGGCAACGCTGTTTTCCGCTGTGAATTCGGCCAGTTCAGCCATGAAGTCTGCAAATTTTTTTACGTCGGCAGCCTTTTTGCCCAAACCGGGGACTTCATCGGCACGGGTAGTTGCCGCGTAAAATGTAATGCCCATTTCGGCGGCGTAAGTCTGGATTTTGTCAATACTGGCCGCACCGATTCCGCGCCGCGGCACGTTTATAATACGTAAAAAAGCCATGTCGTCTGCCGGGTTGTTAATGGCCTTTAAATACGCCAGAATATCCTTGATTTCCATATGCTCGTAAAAGCGCGTGCCGCTGAAAATCCGATAGGGAATACCCGCCATTACCAGCTGGTCCTCCACGCCCCGGGACTGGGCGTTAGTGCGGTACAGGATGGCAAAATCGTTTAAATTCGCCCCCCGGCGCACCTCCTCGGCGATTGTCCGCGCCACGAATGCCCCTTCGTCGCGCTCGTCGGTGGCAGTGTACACGCGAATTTGCCGACCGCGCCCGTTCTCCGTCCACAGCCGCTTAGCCGCGCGGGATTCGTTTTTGGAAATCACCGCGTTGGCCGCGTCCAAAATCACCTGCGAAGAGCGATAATTTTGCTCCAGTTTTATAACCTCCGCACCGGGATAATCGGACTCGAATCGCAAAATATTCTTGATATCCGCGCCGCGCCAGCCATAGATGCTTTGGTCGTCGTCACCCACCACGCACAGATTCTGCGCGTAGCCGGCCAGCAGCCGCACAAGCTCGTATTGGGCATGGTTCGTGTCCTGATATTCGTCCACCAGCACATATCTGAAGCGGTTCTGATATTTTTGCAGAATATCCTCGTGGCGCGAAAAAAGCTCCACGGTTTTGAAAATGATATCATCGAAATCCAGCGCGTTTGCGGACTTTAACCGGTGCTGGTACAGCGAATAAATATCCGCGATGTTGCTTTCACGAAAGCTTCCGGCCACAAGCCTCTCATATTCCCCCGGGGAAATCAGCTCATTTTTCTGCGCACTAATAACCTGCGCCACGTACCGCACGGGATAATGTGTGTCGCTTAAATTCTTGTCCTTTATGCAATCTTTCAAAAGCCGCGCCGTATCCGCCGTATCGTAAATCGAAAACCCGCTTTCGTAACCCAGCGCGTCTATCTCCCGCCGCAGAATCCGCGTACACGCCGCGTGAAACGTGCTGACCCACACCTGCTCACCCAAAGGCGTAATCGCAGTAATCCTCTCGCGCATTTCCCGGGCGGCCTTGTTCGTAAAAGTAATCGCGATTATATGATAAGGGTCGATGCCCTCCTCTATCAAATGCGCCACACGATATGTAAGCACCCGCGTCTTTCCCGAACCCGCCCCCGCAAAAATCAAAAGTGGGCCTTGCATGTGCAAGGCCGCCTTTTGCTGGGCGGGGTTTAGCTTGTCCATAAATGTCATCCCCCCTACGAAAATTTATTAACAAAAGCGTCCGGCTCCATCGCCGGCACTGGTGAATTTATAAAGTCCGTTGTGTTTCTGGTGACGATGTAGTCTGCCTTTACCCTTTTTGCGCATTGGGCAAACAATGCATCCTCGAAATCATCCATAGGCAGATTAAAGGCTTCTGTTACATCTTTTGCCAAAACATCTGTAAGTGCGACCGCGGTTAATAATTTTTGAACTAAAGTTCTTAATTGCTGCCGGTCTTTTATATGCCTGCCCAGGATGTAATAAATATCGGTAACGGTGCTGGCTGTTATAAATCCAGAAATTTTTTTGCTTTCTGACAACTTTAGGATTTTCGCGCTGGTCTCCGAGAAGCCGGCTCTGTTTTGATACACGTCAACGACAATGTTGGTATCAACCATTACTTTCATGGGCTTGCCTCCGCTTCTGCCTTGCCTGCTTCACAGTAAAGCCGTCATCCGGGATAACCCCAAGCAGTTCATCAATAATGCTTGGTTGTGGCTTTGGAGGGATAAGGATGGCGATGTCTACGCCATTTTTTGTAATGTGGATGTTTTCTTTGCTGACCAAAGTAAGGTACTTGCCTAAGTTAGTTTTAAAATCCGTAGCTGTTACTTGAAGCATACAGCGACACACTCCCTCATTTCTTAATGGGTTAGTATAATTTGTTTATCGCACGATTGTCAAATTTTTAAACGGTCAATTGAACGGAAAATACAATCATACAGCTCGAATTGACAAATCGGCCGCAAGCCATAAAAATCCGTAAAAATCTACTTATTGGTAAAGCTAAATTTTAGAAACACCGAACATGCGTCTCATGCGATACCGGTGCTGGACAGGGCGACTAGTACAGTCTCCGGCCCCAACAGTTAGCATCTCTGCTACAATAAGATATGTATTTTATACCATATAAAGAACCCTCGCAAGCATTGATTTTACGGCTTGCTTGCGGGGGTTCCTTATATTATGCGGCATCAATTGAGTAATTGGTAACGGCAATTTCTGTTATTGACGATTGCATTTTATCCACAATTTGCTCAAGCCGCCGTGCGGCCTCGTTGCTATAGGATATTTCGCCGCATTGCCCACAAATTTGAGAAAGCACATCTTTTACTACGCTAAAATTATGGCTAAAACTGCGCAATAATTTCCGCGGTTAGTGCTTTTGCGATTTCCACAGCTAGGACGACTGTATTTTCATAATCTTTTACGGATGCCATGGAGTTGTGACTGTGGGCGTACCTTACGGGACAGGATATTACTATAGCGGGGACGCCTATGCCGGAAAGATGGTATACCGCGCCATTTGTGCCGCCGCCGGTACGCACGGCTTCTTGTACGGGGATTTTATGTTTTTTAGCGATGTCCACGCATAACCGAAAAAAGCGTGGGTTGACAATCATGGAAACGTCCATAAGGCGAATCATCGGGCCCTTGCCCATGGCGGTTTGAATCATATGTGGCTCAACCAGAGTATCATCGGCCGGCGCGCCCTCAAAGCAGATTGCGATATCCGGCTTTACATAATTTGCAACTACCTTGGCTCCGCGTAGGCCAACTTCCTCTTGGCTGGAGAGCGCGCCAACTACGTTTACGCCCAAGGCCGAGCCGGAAAGCTTTTGCATTACCTCAAGCACTGCGGCACAACCGATGCGGTCGTCAAAAGCTTTGGCAATCATGGTGTCGCCAATTTGCTCGAATTCTGATTTGGGGGTTATGGGGCAGCCCGGGCCGATTTTAAAATCGTTGATAACTTCGTCCTTAGAAGCCGCGCCTATGTCGATTACCATTTTGTCGATGCTTGGCAAAGTATCCTTATTACCGCCGAAATGGGGCATTTTTGAAGCTATTACGCCTGTTATTTGTTTCCCGTCACGGTTTTTGATTAAAACCCTTTGGGCATACAGCGCGGCGGGAACCCACGCGCCCAAAGTGGTGAAGACCAAAGTACCGTCATTTTTTACGGCTTGCACCATCAGGCCGATTTCGTCGGAATGAGCGTCCAGCAAAAGGGTCGGCAGGTTTGGGTTTTTAGCGTTTTCGCTTTCGATATAGAAATTCAGCAAGCTGTCCCTAGTGGTCTTGTAACCGGACGGAACATACCTCTTCGCCACCTCCAGAACGTCCTCCTCAAACCCCGGCGCACCAAAAGCACATGTCAGCTCTTTAATCATTTTGATGGAATCCATATTAATCTCCTTTAGCGGCGGCAGCTTCCGCAATTGCAGCCGCGTTCACATTGTGGTCGTTTTTCTAAGATTTTGATGTCCGCAACCGGATAAATTTCTGTGGAGGGGTCGTCACCGGACTTGACGCGGATGGCTACTTTTACGGTCTGGCGCAGAATATTTATGCTTAAAACATCGCCTTCGCCATCGGATGTGTGTACCTTGTCGCCAACGCTAGGCATCCCCTCGGTCAGGAAAGCGTAGGTTTCTTCTTCATATTTGAGGCAACACATCAGCTTGCCGCAAATTCCAGAAATTTTTGTGGGGTTGAGGCTGAGGCCTTGGTCTTTGGCGGATTTGATTGACACGGGCTGGAATTCGTCCAGAAAAGACGCGCAACACAGCACACGGCCGCAGATTCCGATTCCGCTTAACATCTTGGCCTCGTCGCGCACGCCGATTTGCCGCAGTTCGATGCGCATTCGGAAAGTGGCGGCCAAATCCTTAACCAGCTCACGGAAGTCTACGCGCCCATCCGCCGTAAAGAAGAAGATTATTTTGCTTAAATCAAAGGTCAGCTCCACGTCCACAAGATGCATTTCAAGGCCGTGCTCCCTGATTTTCTCCAAGCAAATGCCCCGCGCTTCTGATTCCTTTTTACGATTGGCGGCTTCCTGCTCTGTATCCTGCTCTGTGGCCATCCGCAAAACCTTACGAATTGGCTGGCTTAGGCCGCGTACGTCTGCGTCCCGCTTTTCCAGCGCGATTAGGCCGTACTCAATGCCCCTCCCCGTCTCTACAACCACAGGCGTGTTTTGTTTTAACAACGCCTCGTCGATTACTCCCGGGTCAAAATAATAAATTCTTCCTACATCTTTAAACCGTACTCCTACGATTTGCATTAAGCTGTTACCTCATTTCATTAAGCATTAACTCTATGGCCAATTGGGCGTTGCCGTTGCCCGCCAGAATTTTTTTTGTTTTGGTTATGGCCGCGACGGCATTGAACCAAGTTTCCTGGGGTGCCTGTCCGGCCTTTGCCGCACGGGAAATTTTTTGGCCGTAGATACCATACAGTATGTCCAGCACCTGCGGGACAGAGTCCTTGCTCAGAGATTCGAACAGGCGATACAGGGCGAATGCGTCGTATATATCCGCGCCCTCCGCTTTGGCGGCGATGTCCTCCGCGAGGGATTCCAAATCCGGCGCGTGTGGAGAAAAGCCGTTTCCCCCACGCACTTTTTTTAAAACACAACGGGACAACATCGTCGGCAGAAAATTAAACGAATGCGCCGCGATAAACAAAAAAAACCCATAGGGCGCAGGCTCCTCAATGGTCTTTAACAAGGCATTCTGCGCCGCTGGGGTAAGGGTTTCCGCTTTATCCACGATGAATACTTTGTACTTGTATTTAAAAGGCTTGTGTGCCATGGGCATTAAAACTTGCTCGCGAACGTCGCCCACGCCAATGCCCTTTTGTTTTGTGCCGGATACAAAAATTGTGTCGGGATGATTGAAGCTGTCAAAGGTGCGGCAGCTAAGGCATTCGCCGCACGGGGAACTTTCAGAAAGCACGCAGTTTAGCCCTTTGGCAAAATTTAGCGCGGCTTCCCGGCCTTCCCCTTCGAAAATATAGGCGTGGCTCACGGTTTTTATACAAACATATCCAGAAGCAGGCCGTGAATCTCGTCGATTTTTTCCAAAATCGCAAGCGAGTTCTTTTCCTGCTTCAAGAGCTCTTGTGCCAATTCGTCTAAATCTTGGTTCACAAGGCGGACAATTCCATAGACATGATGGCGGCCGCGGCGGTCAAGGAAGTTTTCACGGCTAAACTCGTGGGAATGCGATACCACTTCGTTGATAAAATTGGTAATCAGATTCCGGTAGATTTTTAGCTCGCCAAAATCCATGTGGTCGGCGACGCGCTTGCCTTGAACGGCTATTTCGCTGATTAGGCCTTGCAAACGCTCTGCCAAGCCTTCGTCGCTTAGGCGTTTTAGCGTGAAGGAAAAATCATCTTGCATAGAACGCGACTTTACCGCATTGGCTTCGCTAAACCGCGCGGCCAGCATTTCCGATACTTTCATGTCCATGGTTATCCCATGCCCCCTAGACTTTTTTAAATTCTTCGACGTTCATTACGAAAATTGTAGCCCCGCCGACTGTTACTTCCACGGGATAGGGTGTGAAGCTTTCGTTTGCGTTTACGTTCATGGCGTTTACGGATGTGATTTGCTTGCGGCTTTTGCATTTCTTCTCGACTATTTCCACAAGCTCGGGAATGCGCTCTTCTGAGCAACCGCAGATGAGTGTTGTGTTGCCGGCACGGAGGAACCCGCCCGTAGACGCCAGCTTTGTTACGCTAAAACCCTTCGCGCTCAGATGGTCCATAATATGGAACGCATCCTCGTCATGGATGATGGCCATTACCAATTTCATGAGCAAAGCCTCCTACTGTCACTTTTGGGGCATTATATCAGTCTCCCATTCTTTGTGCAATGGCCTTTGTTGGATGAACCGTGCCCCGGGGATGGTGCGGCGGCGCGTAAATTGAATACAGCTTAAGGTCGCTTGTGCCGATGTTGGTGAGATTATGCCATGTTCCGGCAGGTATAAAGACTCCGTAGCCCCGGAAAACCGTTTGCCTAAAGTGCAGCCTGTCGCGGGTTTCGCCCATTTGAACTATGCCCTGGCCGTTTTCGATTCGCAGAAATTGGTCTGTATCCGGATGAATTTCCAAGCCAATATCGCCTCCCGGCGGGATGGACATGAGCGTGCTTTGCAAATATCCGCCTGTCCACAGGGCTTGGCGGTAATTAGAATTCGCAAGAGTGGCTTGTTGTATATCCACCACGTATGGGAATGGCCCGTAATCGGTAAACGGAGCGGGCGGAGGGGGTGGAGGAACAGGCGGGTGTGGCGGATGCGGCGGGCGGGG
>WQSB01000010.1 GCA_009788085.1 Defluviitaleaceae bacterium | reverse complement strand
CTGCGCGGTTGCCTATGCTCCGCTGGTGTCCCGGGAAAGTGCTGACTCCGCGCTTCTGGAGCGCGTCGCCTAGCCCTTTCGGCCGGGCCAATGCGCTGCGCGGCAACGCGAATCAGCTTCGCTGAAAGCCGACCGCGCCCCCAAGACCGATGAAAATTGATTTCCGTGCCTGATATCAGGTGTAAAAGTTCTACTCAAATATTTAAAGAAGTATTTACAAGAATTTGTCTGTATGCTAATGTGGCTTAATGTTGATGATATTTTCTAATAATCCTGTCGTAAGTGATAAATACCCCAAATTAACACGGCTTGCGGACAGTGATGTCCATGGAGTGTTTGCGGCGGTGCGCGATGCGGTTCACAAAGGGGCGCGGTTGGTAAGCCATCCGTTAAGCGGAAGCGTTAAGCCGAACGAATCGCCATACAAAAGCGTAGCGGTAGACATTGTAACCGGGGAGTGGGCATTGGATTTTAAATCTCTGCAAATAATAGAAGACGCGATAACCACTCTGGCCAAGCTGCCGCGCAAGCACCGGGAATACACCGCACAAATGCTAGAGGATTTTCGCGTAATAGATTTGGACCTAATAGAAAGCGCGCTATAAACTAGAGAGGGTGCATACAATGTATGACATACTGATTGTCGGCGGAGGGCCCGGAGGAATGACAGCGGGAATATACGGAAGCCGGGGCCGTTTAAAAACCGCTATTATCGAAAAAGGGCGGACGGGCGGCCAGGCGGCCACAACAATGGAAATGGAAAACTATCCCGGATTCTTCGAAAAAACCAGTGGCCCGGACGTGATGGATAAATTTCTTGCCCACGCGAAGCACTTTGGGACGGAGATTATCAAGGGGCAGGCCACGGAGGTTGACCTTGAGGGTGAAGTCAAAAAAGTTACCATCAAGTCCGGCGAAACATATGAGGCCAAGGTGGTCATTTTGTCGCCTGGTTCGCAGCCGCGCACTTTGGGCGCGAAGGGTGAGGGCCAGCTCCGGGGCAAGGGCGTTTCCTATTGCGCCACCTGCGACGCGGATTTCTTTGAGGAGCTGGATGTAGTTGTAGTCGGCAACGGCGATGCGGCCATTGAGGAGGCCATGTACCTGACCAAGTTTGCCGAAACCGTAACGGTAATCGTCATTCACAGCGAGGGTATCCTTGACTGCAACAAAAAGTCCGCCGAAAAAGCCTTTGCCAATCCAAAAATCAAATGGATATGGAACTCCACCATCGAGGAGATTCAGGGAGAGGAAATCGTGGAGGGCGTCGTGCTTAAAAATATCCAAACCGGTGAGCTCACCCCCATGGAAACAAACGGCGTGTTTGTATTCATCGGTTCGATTCCCAGCACGGACTTCCTCAAGGGCAGCAAAGTTGCCATGAACCAATGGGGCTACATCGAATCCAATGACCGTATGGAAACCAATATTCCCGGTGTGTATGCCGTGGGGGACGCCCGGGTAAAATATCTGCGCCAAGTAGTCACTGCCGCCGCCGACGGCGCGATTGCAGCCGTTGCCGCCGAGAAATTCCTGGAGGGCCATATTGAGGGTCGGCTAACGCCGGAGGAACTGAGCAAACTATAAAAAGGAGGCAGGCAACATGGCCTATGAAACCAAAGTAATCTTGACCGCCGTAGCTGACATAGTGCAAACTTCATCTGATTTGGGCGAGGCGTACAAGCGAATTGCACGCCTGGCTAATGCCGAAGGGGTTATATTACCCCCTCTTGATGATGTGACAAACAAATCGCAAGAAAAAGTAGGAGGAGATAAAAAATGATTGAGCTAACGAAGGACAATTTCGACGCAGAGGTGCTTAACGCTGACGGCCTCATTTTCGTGGATTTTTGGAGCGAGAAGTGCGAGCCGTGCCAAGCCCTTATGCCGGAGGTTGTGGCCTTGGCCGAAAAGAATGTCGGCCGCGCGAAGTTCTGTAAGCTGGACACCGCCGGAAACAGGCGGCTTGCCATCGGCCAAAAGGTGCTGGGCCTGCCCACTTTGGTATTTTATAAAAACGGCGAAAAGGTGTTTACCTTCGATAAAGACGCCATCGAAGAAGGTGGAATCGCGGCGGTTCAGTCAAAGCTGGATGAACTGCTGGCGTAATCCCCATTAAATAATGAAAGGTTGTGAGCCATGCGATTAGAAATCGGTGAAATCCTTATTAAGGACGTGCAATTCGGCGAGGCTACAAAGGTTCAAAACGGCGTGCTGTATGTCAATGCGGCCGAGCTTTCCACAATTGCCGGCAAGGATGACCGTATTAAATCGGTAGAAGTATTTTTGGCGCGTCCGGGGGAAAGTGTAAGAATCATTCCCGTAAAGGACGTAATTGAGCCGAGGACAAAGGTAAACGGCCCCGGCGGGATTTTCCCGGGCTTTATGACGGGAGTTGAGCAAGTGGGAAGCGGCCGCACGAATGTGCTAAAAGGCGCGGCGGTTGTCACCACGGGTAAAATTGTCGGATTCCAAGAGGGAATCATTGACATGACGGGAACGGGCGCGGAGTATACGCCGTTTTCGAAGACACAAAACGTGGTGGTAAAGGTCGAGCCCATCGACGGCCTCAAGCAGCACGACCACGAGCTGGTAGTCCGTCTGGCGGGCTTCCGTGCGGCAAATTATCTGGGAGAGGCCGGCAAGGATATTAATCCGGATGCGGTTCAAACCTACGAGACCAAGCCTATTCTGGAGCAGGCAGCGGAGTTCCCCGGGCTGCCCAAAATAGTGTACGTGTACATGCTGCAAACACAAGGACTTCTGCACAACACCTACTATTACGGTGTGGACGTGCGGCAAATCGTGCCCACGTTTATGTATCCCACGGAGGTCATGGACGGGGCAATTGTCAGCGGCAACTGCGTGTCCGCCTGCGACAAAAATCCCACGTACATTCATTGTAACAGCCCCGTAATTGTTGATTTGTACTCCGAACACGGAAAGACCATCAATTTCCTTGGTTGCATAATCACCAACGAAAATGTCACGCTGCAAGATAAGGAACGCAGCTCCGACATGACAGCCAAGCTGGTGGAATTCCTGGGCGCGGATGCGGTAATTATCTCCGAAGAGGGCTTTGGCAACCCCGATGCCGACCTTGTTATGAACTGCAATAAAATTGAACGCAAGGGCATCAAAACCGTTCTTATTACCGACGAATACGCCGGGCAGGACGGCGGAAGCCAGTCCCTGGCTGACTCCACCCCCCTTGGCGACGCCGTCGTAACCGCCGGAAACGCCAACGAGGTTGTAGTCCTTCCCCCGATGGAAACCGTTATCGGTTATCCCGAAGTCGCCAATGTAATCGCCGGCGGCTGGGATGGAAGCCTGCGCCCCGATGGCAGCATTGAAACGGAAATTCAAGTAATAACCGGCGCAACAAACGAGCTGGGCTTTGGGTTCTTAACGGCAAAAACCGCGTAATGTACAGCTTCGCTTTTAACTTGGAGGATTCGGATTATTTGGAGTTTAATAAATTTCACTTCGAAACCGCCCCAAGCCATAAAAGACTCGAACGCGGGGCTTTGGCATTAATGGCAATTATAGTCTTGGCCTTTTACGTAAGGGCTGTTGCGCAAGGCGCAAACTGGCTATCAATGCTTATTTCCCTGATTATTGTGCTGGGAGTAGTTCTGCTTGTGTTTCGTTTCACATCAAAGCCACTGACAGGCCTAATCCTAAAGCTGCAAATTGCATCCATCAAAAAAGATGGCAAGCTTCCCTTTGGGAAAAATGTGCGGCTTACCTTCGACGAGGACAGCTTTGTGGAATCCACGGAGGTGGCGGAAACAAAAACAAAGTACGCTTCAGTTGAAAAAGTTGCCAAGGGCAAAACAGCCATTTATATCTACACCGGCGCGATGCAAGCGATACTATTACCGCTGTCCGCTTTCGAAAACGATGAGCAGCAGCGCGAATTTTTAAACTTCATCAACGCCCGCGTACAGCCGGATTTTTCTACTAGATAAGAAGGAGTGGTTTTTCATGACCAAACACGAACTTTACTTGGTTGCAAGGTCGCTTCGAGTAATGCTTGAAAATAATCATATTGAGGAAGCATTGGATATCCTTGATGGGGTTATCAAGCAAGTAGAAGAAAAACCTCGCGTACAAAGCAGTGGCAAATCCAAAAGCAAACCAAAAGAAGAGTAAAAAAGGTTGTACCAAATCATCTAAATTCTAAATAATGGAAGGAGCACAAAATGGGTATTTTAGAAAACAAAAAAATCGCCATATTGGGGGACCGCGACGGAATCCCCGGGCCGGCGATTGAAGCCTGTGTGGCAGGCATACCCGGCGCGGAAGTAGTATTTTCCACGACGGAATGCTTCGTCTGAACCAGCGCGGGCGCAATGGACTTGGAAAATCAAGCGAGGATTAAAGAACTGTGCGAAAAGTTTGGCAATACAGACCTTATCGTATTGCTGGGCGGCGCGGAGGCAGAAGCTTCCGGCCTTGCCGCAGAAACTGTTTCCGCAGGCGACCCCACGTTTGCAGGCCCACTCGCCGGGGTCCCGTTGGGACTCAAAGCGTATCACATTGTAGAATTAAAAGACGAAATTGACGCCACGGTCTACGAAGACCAAGTTGCCATGATGGAAATGGTCATAGATGTGGACGCAATTATTTCGGAAGTTTCCACCTATAGAGCATAGGGTGAGGTGAGTATGAGAATTGTTCATTATATTAATCAATTTTACGCGGGGCTTGGCGGCGAGGAAAAAGCCGATACCAAGCCGGAAAAGCGTGATGGTTTTGTCGGGCCGGGCATGGCGTTAAACGCCGCGCTGGGCGGCGCAGGTGAAATCGTCGGTACGGTAATCTGCGGCGACAGCTATTTTAACGAGAACATCGAAGAGGTTTCCAAGGAAGTTTTGGAGATGATTCGCAGTTTCTCGCCGGACATAGTGGTCGTGGGGCCGGGCTTCAACGCCGGACGCTACGGCATGGCCTGTGGCGCGGTAGCCAAAATCGTTGACGAGGAATTAAAAATCCCCGTAGTCGGCGGCCTTTATGAAGAGAACCCCGGCCTTGAAATTTACAAGCGTCATGGCTATTTCGTGGCCACAGGCAATAACGCGGCCACAATGCGCACGGCTATGCCGGCCATGGCCGCAATAGTTAAAAAGCTCATCGCAGGCGAGGCCATTACCGAAGGTTATGTTGAAAAAGGCTTGCGCGTAAACTATTTCGCCAAGACACGCGGTAGCAGACGCGCCGTGGATATGCTTTTGGCAAAAATCAAAGGCGAAGAATTTGTAACAGAGTATCCAATGCCCGTTTTCGACCGGGTTGACCCCCAACCCGCCATCAAGGACATGAGCAAAGCCCGCATCGCGCTGGTAAGCTCCGGCGGGCCGGTTCCCAAGGGCAATCCAGACCGCATCGAATCCTCCAGCGCGTCCAAATTCGGCAAATATTCCCTCAAGGATATTACCGACTTCACGGCGGACAATGGCGAAACCGCCCACGGCGGCTACGACCCCGTTTATGCCAATGAAGACCTTGACCGCGTTCTTCCCGTGGACGTTATTAAAGAACTCGTGGCCGCCGGAAAAATCGGCAGCTTGCACGATTTCTGGTACTCCACCGTGGGCAACGGCACATCCGTGGCCAATTCCAAACAATTCGCCAAGGAGATTGCAGAAGAATTACAACGCGACGATGTCAATTGCGTAATTCTTACCTCTACGTGAGGAACCTGTACTCGTTGCGGTGCAACGATGGTGAAAGAAATCGAACGTCACGGCATACCTGTGGTTCACATGTGTACCGTTGTTCCAATCTCCCTTACAGTTGGCGCGAACAGAATCCTGCCAACCGTGGCCATCCCCTACCCGCTGGGCAATCCCGCCCTTCCACCCGCAGAAGAAAAAGAACTGCGCCGCGGGCTGGTTGAAAGGGCCTTAGTCGCCCTCACAACCGAGGTAGACGGACAAACCGTTTTCGAAGACTAGCGACTAGCGTCTCGAAGCCGGATACAAAAATCCCCCTCTTCAAAAACTTTAAACATTAGTTTTTTGAATGAGGGGGATTTTTTTAGGACTTGTATTGTCAAGGTAGTTTCGTTAAAATTTTGATGATAGAATACGCATATAATTTTATTTTCAAGAGGTGATAACCGTGTTAATAAAACCGTCCACTGCACTCCGCAACGAATACAACAGTATATCCGTGTTGTGCAAAGAAAAGCATGAGCCTATATTCCTCACGAAAAACGGAGAAGGAGATTTGGTCTTGATGAGCATTGAAGCCTATCAATATCGCGAAGAAATGCTTGACTTGCGGGAAAAACTACTCTCTGCGGAAGCCAACAGGCTATCAGGCGCGAAAACGTACACCATAGCGGAAGTGAGTGAGCGACTGCGAGGTTTGATTGATGGAAATATATGATGTCCAGTTATTGCAAGAAGCGTTGGATGATTTGGAAGAAATAGTCTTGTATATAGCCCAAGACAGCCGACAAGCCGCGCTCCGTATGCACGATAAAATAATCGAAAAGGCTAGTGACCTGTCGATATTTCCGAAACGTGGGCGACTTGTTCCCGATAAAAAAATGGCAGCGTCAGGATATCGGATGTTGGGGATAAAGCCGTACATAGCGTTTTATCATGTTCGCGTATTGCATGGAGCTGCGAATTATCCGCTGTTATATGCAAAAATGGTGCAGGGCTTAGGGGCGGAACAGTAAATGAACATAAGTAGAGGTTGCCATCACAAAGGATATGTTTTTGCTGTTGCACTATTGCGTCCTTAGATGATATGGTTTATTATGGATGAAAGAAGCGTAACATGTTGTAGACATGAGGGGAGTAATGGATATGAAAAAACTTTTGAGCATGGCCAGAATAGTTGCCGTCGTGCTTGTTGGGGTATTAATGTTTGCTACACCAATATTCGCCGATTCAGGCGAGACCATCACTAACCACCTTGGGCAGCAAATACCACAGCCATATTGGAGAATATCAAATCTTATTCACAGTGAGCCTCAAGATTTTGAGGGATTATATTCTGGTATCCCTTGGGCAAGGCCGCGACCTTGGCAATACCCAGCACCTGAGGTGACAGAAAATGATAGAATACTGTTTCGTCCAGATGGTTATTGGGATATTGCTGATGGTACGACGATGCCTACAACTGAAGATACTAAGTTGATTTGTCCTGACATCAGATGGTTGCACAATCAGTTCTTGCGATTTGTCCGCGGGGAATTTGGAAATGTGCAACAACTTCAGTCACACGTTCAGTCACAAGACTTTGGTCAAATTGTTCCCATTAACCAAGTGCCGGAATTTCAAAACCAAAACAGAGGAAACTATCCAACGAATGGAGTGCTTTCAAGTATTGCCCAAAGGCGAATACGGGAACTTCTTAACTCGGGCATCGAGATTCCTGTTGGATGGGACAGTGAAATATCACCAGAATTGCATCAGTGGAGTCGCGAAACCTTGGACGAGATTCTTGAAAATTGGGATAATGACCCCGTGACAAGGGCACATACCCTTAATCGCCAAGGAACCGAGGCGCGTTTCCAAAACGTTGTTATTGCACCGTTTATGGCTACCAATATAACTCAAGGTGTGAGAGGGGGTGATATTGCAAGGTTTGCGACTCATAGAATGATTGATGGAAATCTTGTGGAAAGTGATATGGAAAGAATAGAACATTTCTTTTGGTATGAATTGGAACGTGAAATTTTGGGAGAACTTCTTTCACATACGAATGCGGAGAGAAAGAGTGGTAATAAGAATCTTGTTCAACCTTACCCTGTTTTGTGGTCACATTACACAGGTAAAAGACACCGTTTAAGTCAAGATGATTTATTAGGTTGGGATAATATAATGGAATGGACATGGGGGGGCAGGACTATTTTGCAAACAGACTGTCACAGGAATTGGCGGATTTGGGATTTGGATTTGATTATGATAAATTGTCAGGTGCTATTGCAGGGTCATTTGCAAATGCCATATGGAATGATGCATGGGACCAAAATGCTTCTGACATGCGACATTTTCATAATGCACTTGATTTTAACAGGACCCAGTCCCAGCGCAATAATTCAATCAGGCAATTTGACAGCAGTGTCAGGCGCAATGCCCAGATTGCTGTTGACATGGGCTGGGATGGTATAGGGTATAATGTTTTTATGGGTAATCGTGCCCTGTCAGTTATTGACAGGACAATCCCACATATTGATTTGGAAACGGGACAGGTTGGAACAAGACAACAGTTGGAACATGAACGGGTGAGGCAGTGGGAACAACTTTTCGTACAAACGTTGGATTATCAGGCCAGCTGATTTCGCAAATATGAATCTTCACTATAAAGCCCATTTTTGCTTGCTTTTATTGGGCCAAACCCAAGTGTTCCTTTATGCTTGTTTGCAAGAGGTGGGAGAAGTTTACCCCTCGCTCCTCTGCCAATTCCTTTAACCACGCAGGCAAGGTCGTGTTTGTTCTTACTGCCCTGTTGTCCATTTGATTTTTCACCATATCCGACACCACTGATTAAATATATCCCTCAAAATATTGTAATGCCGAATATTCGAGCATATCCCTTTTTCGGGGATTGTCTGGCTTCAGTTTTGCCTTTTTATATGCTTGGATATAGTTCAGCAACCCTTGCTTTACGCTGTATTCCCGCCCGATAAGAGCTTTAAACTCATTTGGGCGTATGTATGGCTTGTTGGTGGCGTCGATATATTTTCGGTCTTCGATAACTATCGCTTTTGAATAATCAAGGCCGCAGCGGTTTGGCTTGTCCGTCCAAAAAGCGTAATTATGCTTAATATTAGACCTCATGGGAATGGCAAAATCGATGTCATGCAAAGTTATAAATACCTGTACATAGGGTCGTTGTTGCTTCATCTCTATTTCGGTGCAATGCGAATAGTCTTCATAAAATTGATTCGTCAAAAAAATGAAATTCATACTATCCCTCACAATAAGATAGCTTCCCGCAATGAAGGAAGCTATCTATCTTCTCAGTGAGCTTTTTTTATTTTACCGACCTCGCGGCTCTGCGAGGTCATCTTCTCAGTGAGCTTTTTTTATTTTACCGACCTCGCGGCTCTGCGAGGTCATCTGATGACAGTATATTGTCGCTTGCCTGTTACTGTCAACAATATTCTGTGTTTAAAGGATAAGATTATTCCGCTGTACGCGATGTTTTGCGTACAAATGTAAGTTTTTTATGAACACAACAGGCGGGACTTGTGGTATTATTTGTTACATAAAAAACCGCTTTGGCGCGGACTCTACATGGAGGTAATTTTATGGGATTTCCTGTTTTAAAAAGTGCGAGTTACGCGCTTATTCACGCTAATGACATGGTGGTGCATCAAGGCAGCACGCAAACCAGCGAGCGCAGACTAAACCCGGACAGTGAGTATTTAAAAGAGTTGCCAAAACATTTTCGGACTTTCGAGCAAGCGGCGGCATATCCGCCGAATCAGGTTTTTATCGGCAACCTCGAACCCAAGGCACTGGACACCATTGCAAGGCCATGGTATGAGAATTCGGTAAAAGGCGCGGCGGCGGAAGTCCGCAAGGGCAAGCATGGCGAAATCATGCCGCTGGATGAATTTATCGGGCTGGTAAAATCCGTGGACGCCTTTGATTTGGTTCTGCTGGAGGAAAGCTTTGCGGCGCGGGCATATGAAATTTTAAAGGCCCATCCGGTGGTAAGCGCGTGGCCGTTTTTGGAGAAGCTGACGAAAAGCCCGGCAGATGAGGCGGCAATCAAAGATTCCGTAGAAAATCAGGGTTCGGAGCCTTTATATTTTGAGGAAAAGCTTGTGGGCTGTGTGAAAAAAGCCCATGCCTTTGACGAGGCCCTTTCTTCCCATGTAATGTTTGAGAATCTTGTGAGCAAGGCATCGGCGGCTTTCGCGCTGGGCTTGCTTTTTGCGAAAACGGGCCTAGAGCCGACGTCCGTTGACTATATTATCGAATGCTCCGAGGAAGCCTGCGGCGACATGAACCAGCGCGGCGGCGGCAATTTTGCCAAGTCCATCGGAGAGGTGTGCGGTTGCGTAAATGCCACGGGTTCGGACACGCGAGGCTTCTGTGCCGCACCTGTTCACGCGCTGGTGAAAGCGGCGGCTTTGGTCAAAGCAGGCGTGTATAAAAATGTAATCGTTGTGGCGGGTGGCGCGTCCACTAAGCTGGGCATGAACGGCAAAGACCATGTGAAGAAGGGAATGCCCATTTTAGAGGATGTCATTGGGGCATTTGCGGCGCATATCAGCGAAAACGACGGTGTTTCCCCGATAATTCGCACGGATATCGTGGGTCGGCATACCGTGGGAAGCGGCGCGAGTCCGCAAGCGGTGACACAGGCCATCGTGGCAGACCCGCTGGACCGCGTGGGCTTAAAAATCGGCGACGTGGATGTTTTCTCCGTAGAGATGCAAAATCCCGAGGTTACAGAACCAGCTGGCGCAGGCGACGTGCCCAAGGCCAATTATAAAATGATTGCCGCGCTGGGCGTCATGCGCAAGGAATTCGAGCGGTCGGAGCTTAACAATGTCGTGGAAAAAATTGCGATGCCGGGCTTCGCGCCAACCCAGGGGCATATCCCGTCGGGCGTACCGTTCTTGGCCCATTGCAAAGACTTCATGGACGCGGACAAGCTGAACCGGGTAATGATTATCGGCAAGGGCAGTCTGTTCCTTGGGCGTCTGACCAATTTATTCGACGGCGTTTCCTTTATATTGGAGAAAAACAGCGGCATAATGCCAATTTTAAACGCAGATGGGGAGGCACTTGGGGCGTTCATGTCAGATGCAGGGATGCCCGCTAAACGCACCCGCGTGGCACTGACCCTTCTGGGTAGCGAGCACGGCGTAGCGGAAATGCTCCACGGCGCGGAAATGGCACAGGCGGCCAATGACCATATCGAAGTGGTGGTAATAGGCCCTAAATATGAAATCAGCGGCGGGGAGGAGCATCATCGCCAGGTGGCGGCCAACCAAATCGAAGCCAATGACGAAAAATCCGCCCACGAACGCATGGACGCCATGCTGAAATCCGGCCAAGTTGACGCGGCCGTAACCATGCATTACAACTTCCCAATCGGCGTATCAACGGTTGGCCGCGTGGTGACGCCGGGCATGGGACGCAAAATGCTAATCGCCAATACCACTGGCACATCGGATACGCGGCGCACTGCGGCCCTTTTGAAAAACACATTGCAGGGCGTGGCAGTGGCCAAGGCCTGCGGAAACCCGCGCCCCACGGTGGGCATTCTGAACATCGACGGAGCTCGTGCACTTGAAAGAATGCTTGAAGCCCTGCGCGAAAACGGCTATGAGCTGAATTTCACCGAAAGCGCGAGAGCCGACGGCGGCGCGGTAATGCGCGGGAACGACCTGCTTCAAGGCGTCCCCGACGTGATGGTAATGGACAGTTTGACCGGAAACGTAATGATGAAAACCCTAAGCGCGTTCACCACGGGGGGAAGCTATGAGTCCGTGGGGGACGGCTACGGCCCCGGCGTGGGCGAAGGATATGACAGGATTATTCATATACTCTCCCGGGCGTCGGGTGCTCCGGTTGTTGCCGGGGCGATAAGCTTCGCGGCGGCCTGTGCAAAGGGTAAGCTTGTGGAAAAAGTCAACACGGAATTCGCTGCGGCTCGCAAGGCCGGGCTGGACGACGTGCTAAAAAAATTCTCGGAAGGAAGCAGCGGAGGTTCCGCCAAAGGCGTAAGCGGTTCCGACGGTGTAAGCGCGTCCGGTGCAGGCGAGGCCTCCGGCGACGGCATTCCCACCCCTCCCCCGGAAAAAGTCGTCACTTGCGAAATCCCCGGCATCGAAATCCTGGACCTTGACGATGCGGTACACGTCCTGTGGAAAAACGGCATTTTTGCCTCCAGCGGAATGGGATGCACGGGACCAATAGTCCTTGTGGCACCGGAGGATGAAGAATCCGCGAGAAGACTGCTTAAAGAAAGCGGGCATCTGTAATGGCAACGGTCTCAAGCAACACTATGAAGGCGATAATCAAGCAAACCCCCGAACCCGGGGGCTTGATTATCGCCGATGTCCCCATGCCAAAAATCGGCGTAAAGGACGTACTGGTTAAAATAAAAAAAACCGCCATCTGCGGCACGGACATTCATATATACAATTGGGATGAGTGGGCACAGAGGACAATCAAAACGCCACAGATTATCGGCCATGAATTTGTCGGCGAGGTTGTCGAAGCCGGCGAGGGCGTAACCAATATTAAGCCCGGAAACCTCGTATCCGGTGAGGGGCATCTCGTCTGCGGCGTCTGCCGGCACTGCATCACCGGCAATCTCCACCTGTGCCGCCAAACCGTGGGCATCGGCGTAAACATCGACGGCGTCTTTTCGGAGTACATTTCCATCCCGGCCTCCAACGCTTGGGTCTGCAATCCCGCCGTTTCCGAGGACGTCCTAAGCGTGCAAGACCCGCTGGGCAACGCGGTTCACACGGCCCTCAGCTTTAACCTCATTGGCGAGGACGTCCTCATCACCGGTGCGGGGCCTATCGGCCTGATGTCCGTGCCCATCGTCAAACGCGCCGGCGCGCGCCACATCGTCGTCACCGACATCAATCCCAAACGCCTTGAAATGGCCAAAGACCTCGGTGCCACCGCCACCGTGGACGTCACAAAGCAGAATATTTCCGACGCCATAAAATTCCTCAACATGAACGAGGGCTTTGACGTGGGCCTTGAAATGTCCGGCTCCCCCGCCGCCTTCAACGACATGATTAACGCCATGGCCAATGGCGGCAAAATCGCCATCCTTGGCATCATTTCCAACTCCACCCAAGTGGATTGGGACAAAATCATCTTCAACAGCCTCACCCTCAAGGGCATCTACGGCCGTGAAATGTATTCCACCTGGTACAAAATGTCCATGCTTCTGCAATCCGGCCTTGATAAAGAAGTCGCTAAAATTATTACCCATTCCTTCCCCTTCCAAGACTTCCAAGAGGCTTTTGAAATCATGAAAAGCGGCGAATCCGGAAAGGTTATTTTGGATTGGGTGTGAATTAGCCCAACGTAAAAAACAAATTGCATATGCTCCGAACTACTTATCTAATGTGAAAACTTCGATTGGCGGTTCGGATTTTTATTGTTTAATCAAGCTGATAATGGTATCATCAGCATAAATTTTAATATGTAAGAGATGAAAGAGCGTGGGTTGCATGAGTAGTCACTTGAATGAAATTATAAAAAGGCTTGGGTATTCCGATACGCCATTTTTAAAACTCAATGTCAATGGAGCATATGATACCGCCGGATTAAATGCACAGACTACTAAGATATTGAACTCATTAGCTCCATATGCAACATACATAGTAAACAACGAGCCATTTGTTGTGTTTTTTGACGAGCCTATAAATTCTGATATGCAAAAAGACGTACATAAAAAAATTTGGAATGCACAAATTCCTATAGCTATATTCTGCGGCACAGCAACTATGAAAATATTCTGCGGTTATACCATTGATACAGAATCACATCTTCTTACACTTGCGAAGGATTTTTCATTTAGCAATATTAGTAATATTGACGACAGTTCTCCGTTTTCATTTTGGGAAATTACAAACCAGAATTTCTGGAAAACATACACACCGTCATTCCGTGGCAAAAAACTTAGTGAAGAGCTGCTAGGAAACCTATCTTCGTTTGCACGCAGATTAGAAAACATTCATAATATTTCATTCGCAACAAAACTTGTACTTCGCTTTATATTTATACGATACTTGGTAGACCGGGGCGTGAACTTGGATTATCACGGATTTTCATCCGATGTGGCTGAATCCAAAGAGGCTTTGCTTGCGTTATTGAGTGACAAGTCAAATTTATATGCACTTTTCAGGCACTTGAAAGATAGATTTAACGGTAATCTATTTGAAATTGAAGACTATGAGATAGATGTCATTACCGATGCAGTTCTTAATGATATAGATGAATTTTTGTCCGCAAGAATCGTCTCTGATAGCGGGCAATTATCACTTTTTGACCTATACGACTTTGCCATTATTCCAGTTGAATTAATTAGCAATATTTTTGAAATTTTACTTGGGGAAGAAACCCAAATTGAAAGCAATGCATTTTATACCCCCAAATACTTGGTGGATTATATACTTGACATGACAATCAAAGAACATATTGAAAAAAACGATAACTGTAAAATTTTAGACCCATCATGTGGGTCGGGGATATTCCTAGTAGATAGCTACCGCCGAATGGTTGAAAAGAGACTTGGCGGTAAGCGATTTGCAGCCGATGATGAGGATGATTTGTTATGTAGCATACTAAAAGATAATATCTATGGCGTTGACATAAATTCACATGCTGTTGACGTAGCAATATTTTCATTGTATCTAGCTGTTTTAGACTATAAAGACCCAAAGACTTTAAAAGAATTCCGCTTGCCAAATTTAAAAGGGGATACTTTGATAGTGTGCGACTTCTTTGACAAAGATGCTTTGTCATGGTTGGAGAGAATCCCCTTTGATTTTATAATAGGTAACCCCCCATGGAGTAATAAACCGGGTACGCACGCTGATTATTGCAGGGAATATGGATATAAACATCTTTTGTATAAAAATGATACTTGCCGTTCCTTTGTCCTACGGTCAAAGGATTTTTGCTTAAATAAAAATGCGAAATGTTGTTTTGTTTTGAAATCTAGAATTTTGTATACCCAAGGTAAAGCTTCAAAGAGTTTTCGTCAGTTTCTACTCACAAGAACAAAAATTTCGCACTTAGTTGAACTATCATCTGTAAGGACGCTTGTGTTTGAGGGTGCAGATGCGCCTGCCATGGTTTTGTCTTACGTTTTTTCAGACGATAATATGCAAGAAAATAGGTTTGAGTACACTTCCATGAAAAGGAATGTATTTTTTGAATTGCTAAAAATTATCGTTGTGGAAAAAACTGATGTTAAAAGTGTTCAGCAAAAATTGCTTATGGAAAATGACTGGGCATGGAAAACCTTGGTTTACGGGCTTGCCGGAGATTTTGATATTATTAGCAAGTTAAAATTAAACACCAAGACATTGGGAGAGCGCATTAAAAATCAAAATCCAACCATTGTTGAGGGAGTTGGAGTAAAGTATAATGATGGAGCTAGAAGAGATGCAAGTCACCTTTTTGAGCGTTGGCTTCTTGATTCAAGCACGTCAACGATAAGTCATTTTTTCTTAGACGAACGAAACAAAACACGTTTTTTAAAGCCTTATATTGATGCGCCGCGTAAAGAAGCTTTGTTTTGTGCGCCTTATTGTCTCGTGAAGACAGGGTTAGACTTGTCAGACTATACAATGAGAGCGGTGTACTCGGAAACCGACTTTGTATTCCATGAGACGGTTTATGCCATAAAGGGGGCATTCAGTCAAAAATCGTTTCTGCTTGCTATTGTTGGATTGTTAAACTCAAAGATATACGCATATTTTAATTTAATGCTGGGTTCGTTTCTGGGCATAGAAAGAGAGAAGCGTATTAAAAAGGAGATTCTTTCATTTCCTGCTGAAATTAACGACGATATTGCAGCTCAAGTTGAGCGTATACAGGAAATCAAAAATCAATATGATGTCTTTGGTGCTAATACAGATGCTTCTGCGGAGATTGAAGCTCTTAATCAAACAATTTTTGGCGTGTTTGGATTGTTGGGAAATGAGTTTGTTGACTATGCTCTGCAAATACAGATTCCTCAATTGACTAGAAAAGATAATAAAGATGCAATGCGAGACGCAAATGAACAAGACTTTGAGGCTTATGCGAAATATTTTTATAATTACTTGTGCCCGATATTTGAGAGTGCAAAAAAATATGTGCAAATATATATTTATCCAACTATTGTCAGGCATTATAGTGCAGTTGAGGTATTTATTCTTGATGTACAACCCACTAAGTGGTTAATAGTAACTGACGACAAGACTAATCGCGTAAAAACTATGCTTACAGAGCTGTCATCTCATAAGACAAACGAAAAATTTTACTTTCTCAAAGATGTAATATGTTTCGATGAAAACTCATTCTGCATTATCAAGCCAAACGGCTATAAAAACTGGCATCCCGCAATAGCAAAGCTTGATATAATGGAAGTTACAGACCAAATCCTCTCCAGAAATGGAGTGGAGAACTAATGGACGGTTTCAAAAACGAAACTTTGAATAAAATATTTGAAAGTAGTATTGCAATCACAAAAATTATAGCCCATTTAATCCAGTGCAGTGCAAAAATGAAATCGGATTGTATTGATGCTGGTAGCATGTTAAAAGCTCTTGAAGACGTTATTACAAATGAATTAGTGGAAAAGTATTTAAATGATGAATTCACAGGTTTTACATTTGTCCCTCAACCGTCAGTTACCATTAATGATGAAACAGGTCTCTATACCGGAAGACCAGATATAGTCGTATTTTCTTTTAATCGCTTCCTAAATCCGAAAGCCTATTTTATTATTGAATGTAAACGCATAGATGGAACTCCCTATTTCAATAGGGAATATATCATTGAAGGTGTGGCCAGATTTTTTGACCCTCCAAAAAGACCAAAGTATCCATCTTATTATAATCGAAACATTATGTTTGGATATATAATAAAAGCCCTTGATGTCCCCCACAATGCAAGCAAAATTGAAAAACTTCAGCAATCTCTACTGAAAGAATTATCAGCAGGGGAATTAGTGTTGACACAAAAGGAAGATTCACAACACTATGTCTACACTTGTGAATATACATCAACACATGTCGGCAAAATTGAGCTGAGACACTTGTTTTTTAATTTTTCCGATATCATAGCGACCAAGTCATGAATAGCCAATAACGAAAGGAACAATCATCATGAAAACAGCCTACAAGCACTGGCAAGCCCTGACGGAGGAAATAAAAGCCGCCAACCTGTGGAAGACCGAGCGTGTGATTACCACGCCTCAAGGGGCGTTGATTTCGACTGTGCAAAAGCCGGATTTGATTAACATGTGTGCCAACAATTATCTTGGCCTGTCCGATGACGCGGAAATAAAAGAAGCCGCCAAGGGCGGCATAGACAAATGGGGCTATGGGATGTCGTCGGTGCGGTTTATTTGCGGCACACAAGAGCTTCACAAGACGCTGGAGGCCAAGTTGAGCGAATTCCTACAAACGGAGGACACTATTTTATACTCGTCTTGCTATGACGCCAACGGCGGTTTGTTTGAGACAATTCTGACCGACGAGGACGCCATAATCAGCGACGAGTTGAACCATGCCAGTATAATCGACGGTGTGCGCCTGTGTAAGGCCGCCCGTTATCGCTACAAGAACAACGATATGGCCGACCTTGAAACCAAGTTGAAAGAGGCTACGGACAAAAAAGCCCGCGTAAAGGCCATTGTCTGCGACGGGGTGTTTTCCATGGACGGCGTAATCGCCGATTTGCTTTCCATTTGCAATCTGGCAGAGCAATACGACGCCATAGTCATCGTAGACGACAGCCACGGCGTGGGAGTAATCGGCAAAAACCTGCGCGGCACCCACGAGCACTGCAAAGTAATCGACCGCGTAGACATTTTGACGGGCACGCTGGGCAAGGCTTTGGGTGGTTCATCCGGCGGGTATACCAGCGGCAAAAAAGCCATCATAGATATACTGCGGCAACGCTCCCGCACGTACTTGTTTTCGAATTCCCTTTCGCCAATAATCGCCTCGGGCACTCTAAAAGCCCTTGAGATGATTACCGGCTCCCGCGAGCTTAAGAACCGCCTAAGCGAAAACACAGCCTATTTCCGTGCCGGCTTAAAGGCAATTGGCCTGGAAATAGTAGAAAGCGAGCATCCCATCATACCCGTAATGCTGTACGACGAGATACTCGCTCAAAAAATGGCCGAAAAGCTTTTGGAAAAAGGTGTATACGCCATAGGCTTTTTCTACCCTGTAGTTCCCAAAGGCAAAGCCCGCGTGCGTTGCCAGGTCTCCGCCGCCCACACAAAAGAACAGCTCGACACAGCCCTCGCCGCGTTTAAGGCTTGCAAAGAGGAGCTCCCTATTCGTCAGCCTTCTGTATAGCCACCTTCAACGCGAAAAAGCTTCTTAACTGAGCGCGCATTGCCTCCTTAAGTAGTTCCGCATCATGGGGGGTTCGCCGTGAAAGGGTATATTCCTTCATTATGGCGGCAAAGCACGCACGCTCGTCCTCTGTCAGAGAAGCGGCTGCGAGCTCGGCTATGCCGGAATAGTCGCCTTTGACGGCGTTTTCATCCGCTCTGGCGTCTCCGTAAATTACATAGTCTGCGGTGAGATTGAAGGTATCGCAAAGCTTTTGGCAAAGAGCCAAGGTTACGCCGCGCTGGCCATATTCTATAAGGCGCACATGAGATGGCGTAATGTCTAGGATTTCAGCCAAGCGGTCTACGCTAAAGCCTAGGGTTTTGCGCAGTCTTCTGACGCGCGCGCCCACGTCCTTGTCCAAGTTGGACTTGTTGGTCTTCCGCACTGTGCGGCGGTCAACCTTTGATTGTTGCTGGATGTTCTTCTGCATAAACTACTCCTAACGATTATGGAATGTGGAGACTTATTGATGCTACAAGTTTACCTCTTTTGAGTTTTTTATGTCAATGCCTAAAATAATACAATTTATGGAAATATCTTTTCTGACCAACAAAGAGGCCATTTCGCAACCGGCGCACCCTCGGTGCTCGGTTTTGTTCGCGAGACGGCCTCCTTTTGTATTACAATTGATTAGCTAATGTCAGTGGAGCTCAAGATATCTGCTGAACACCCAGCCTTCAAGGTCGCCGTATTGGATTCTGTGCCAGGGCTGAGCGGCAGCGGTGGATTCGAGAACCCGCACTACGTCGCCACGGCGAAGGATACCGACTACGTCTGCGTTGATAGAGCCGCTGGCGCGTACGTTGAGATACCAGCAGTTTGCTACCGTGCCTGTTCCGGCAATGGCAACGGGAACCGGAGGCGTTACTGCACCGGCAGGTGCGCCTCCGGCTGCTCTGTATTGGGTGGTATGAATCATTGCGTCACGCAGAAGCATCAGTCCGAATTCTGCCCAAAGGGTGCTGTCTGTGGGGACTTCGGGCCAAGGCACGAGGGAACCGTCGGCAAGCAGTGCCAGCGGATGGGAAATGAAGGTCATACCCAGCGCGTTACCGTGGTTGTTGCCCGGGAAGGGGAAGCGGTCGCCGCCGTTGGCGTTGAGGCCGCCCCAGATGAAGTTGCTTCCGACTACGCGATAAATCGTGTTATCGTCGCGGATTCTTTCGCCATTGCTGAAATACCATGCGTAGCGGGGTCTGGTTACGCCGCCGTATACAAAGTCAGCCAAGCGTTCGCCCCGGAACGCGCCGGAGATTACCGCGGGCTGGCCGCCGTTTAAGCCAAATTCCGGCGGGTCAAGAACCGCGCTTCCGCTGGCTTCTATGTTAAGCAAGGTCAGCAGGTCGCGTCCGTACATTTCGAAGAGAAGAATAGCGTTGTTAAAGGGCATTGTTGCCAGCATGTCAAGCATAGTGACTTCGTCTTGAGGGTCCCAATGCCATGGGCCCATATTGCGCCAGCCGCCGAAATTGGACACGTATACCCAATCATTAAGAGCCGTGTGCGTCCAGTCGGCGTCGCGTGTATTGTTTACCACATGGGTTTTTACCAGCTCTGTTACCCATTGATTTCTGTGGTTACGAAGCTCGGTATTGTCTGTAATGGATAAATCCGCACCGGGTACGCCACGGGTTCCCAAAACTTGGTTCAGGAAACCGCCGGCTTCATCCCAGAAAGCGTCTATTCTGTTTGAAACCGTGTTGTACACAGCTTGCACATTGGCGTCCGCAAACGCAGGATTATGATGGAAGTTCAAAATTGAATTAGGATTAGGCGCGCCGTCAACATTTGCCGGACCGGATAGCTCGCTTAAAACATCGCTAACCAAGTTGCCGTCCGCATCAAAGAAGAAGGACAGACGTCCCAGGGTGCGGCTGTGGAAGCCAGCCTCGGCTACGGGTACGCCGTTTGTCACGCGATTGTTTATTAAATGGGTGTGCCCGGCAATAATCGCGTCAAAGCCGTCCACCAAGTGTGCCAGCACATCCGCTTCCGCGCCGTGGCCGCCGCCCGTTCCCATGTGGGTGAGGGCTACGACTGCCCCCGCGCCGTAATGGTCTCTAAGGTGCTGAATGAGATTTTCGATGTCTGTTACCCACTGTGGATTAAATGTGGCCGCAAAGGTTAATTCGCCGGCTGCCAAGCTTGCGCCGGCTGTTGGCGTTCTCAGGTCAAAGCCACCCAGAATAGCCTGTGATACCAAGTGGGGCATTCCGTTGGTCATAAGCCCGACAATGGCCACAACGGCGTTGCCGTCTTGGATAATCGTGTAGGGCTGAACCCACGCGGGATGGGTGTTTGTTCCGGCGTAGAATAAATCCGCCGCCAAGAAGTTGATGTGTTCGCCAAAGTATCTGGCGCGGTCTACCGAACCAAAGCTGAACTCATGGTTGCCCAATGCGGAATACCGCACGTCCATGAAATTGTACAGCCAAACAACGGGCTCGCCTTGCAGATAGTTGGATACCGGGTGACCGTGGTAGTTGTCGCCGGCGGCAACCAGTACGACATTGTCACGATTGGGGTTCTGGCTTGCCCAGAACTCCGCGAAAGCCGCGAGGCGCGCTGCACCCGGGTCTGACGCCGATATAAAGCCGTCAATCATCCCGTGTAAATCCGCATGGTGCAAAATGTCAATTCGGGTGTAATAGTCTGCGGGTTCGTCCGCCAGAGCTGTGACCGGCACAGCTACGATTGTCAGTGCCATTACCATGGCTAACAGTAATGCCGACAATTTACGATAGTGCTTTTTCATTTTGTTCCCCTTTCTGGTCTGTTAGTTAAATTTAAGATATCTGCCCCAAACCCAACCGGCCAAATCGCCGAATTGGATACTGTGCCATTGGTATCTGGGCCCTACGGATTCAAGAACCCATACGATGTCGCCGACGGTCAAAACGCCGACGATATTGTCTTCAAGTGTTTCCGGCGTGGAGCGTACGTTACCTCGGGCCAGCGGGAAACGCCGTTTTCAAGGGCATCCCAAAGATTAAAAGTAGACGCAGGCTCCCGCCAAGACCATAGAAATAATAGCATGTGCGGGCTGTTTTGCGCAAGATGAATAACTACAAAAAGGCAAAAAAATCTCCGTATGCCTAGATGACGGGAATACGGAAAACTACGGTTTTATTTTATCCTTGGTCGAGCAGTGATTCATTATAGCTAGGGTGAATCCCCATAATTGCTTGAGACACATCGTCAGGCGAATCTGACCTATGCAAAGAGAATAAGTTTGACAAGAATGTAGCTTCTGTTTCAAATATAGGATTTGTTATAAGATTGGTGTTTGTGCTTCCTCCAGACAAGGCTTGTGTGTCGTGCTCATGCCTAAGACATACATGCGCAAGCTCATGACCTATAGAAACCCGCTGTTGCAAGCGTGTTGCAGATTCGGGATAGTGTATACTTGCATACATTGGGTAAACTACAGCCATTCCTTGGTTCACACCCAAATCCGCACGGGGTTTTTTATCTATTATAAACTTTCGCCATCCATATAGATTTTCATCGCTTTCCTTTTTCAACTGCGTCATGTACCATTCTGCGGCACGTACTTCATGGTCCATAACTCCGTCATACAAAATTTGACCATGAAGCAGATTAGCAAGCTTCTCTACTTTTTGCTTTCGTGTCACGGAAATCCCTCCAGTAGCCTTTTAAAAACTCTTCCTGTAAAATGCTGTACTGGGTATCCGGGTTGATATTGCCAGCAAAGTGAACGGATGCTTTCATATAGTCGATAAGATATTTGCATTTTTCTAACACGCCTTTAAGCCCTATTGCTTCTAGGGCATCATTTATATCCGCAGGCGTTTTACTGTCTTCCAGTGCCTGAACAAATTGCATACCGTCACACCCCTCTCTAGGTATAATAAAAAAATGGTTCATAACACCAACCTTCCAATGGCAAACATTGGAAGTATCATAAATTAAAAAAAACCTTTACGCAAGGTGAGCTGATGTATTTTTTTACCATTTACTACTTATCCTATATTCTAACAGGCTTCTACAAATTTTGCAACAAAATTCATGGACTATGCACTACCTCAATTAAGACCTTCCCCGGCGCGTGAACCCGCCCGATAACAGCGGCGTCAACTCCCGCTTCTTTCATGTTGGCGAGAAGCTGTTTTTTGTCTTCCTCCGGCACGGAAAGCAGCAGCCCGCCGGAGGTCTGCGGGTCAAAAAGGATTGCCCTGAGGGGCTTGGGAACATCTTCGGCGAATTTTATTTTTTCATTTAAATACTCCTCGTTGCGTTCCGCGCCGCCGGGAATGACATTTTGGTCGGCCAGCAGGTACGCGCCGTCAAATATGGGGACGGAATGGGAGTCAATAAACAGTGTGCAGTTGCTTGCCTCGGCCATTTCGCTGGCGTGGCCCAAGAAACCAAAGCCCGTAATGTCGGTGCAGGCGTGGACAGGTGTTTTGGCCGCCGCGTCCCGGGCGTATTTGTTTAGCGTGGCCATGGAATCTATCGCCGCTTGAAAATCCGCCTGAGAAATAATGTCCCGCTTGGCCGCCGTCGCCAGAATTCCGTTGCCAAGGGGTTTTGTTAATACAAGAACATCCCCTGGCTGCGCCCCGGCATTGCTCCAAATCTCGTTCGGGTGGACACACGCGCTTACGCACAGGCCGTATTTCGGCTCATTGTCCTCCACGGAATGCCCTCCCGCTATTATCGCGCCGGCCTCGCGTACTTTCTGTGCCCCACCCGCCAGAATAGCCGCGATATCTGACTGCGGCAGACAGCCCGGCACACACAAAATATTCAGCGCGACACTTGGGTTTACCCCCATCGCGAAAATATCCGACAGGGCGTTTGCAGCCGCAACCTGCCCGTATTCAAAGGGGTTGTCAACAATCGGCGGAAAAAAGTCCACCGTTTGTATAAGAACAAGGTCATCCCGTAGCTTGTACACACAGGCGTCGTCGCGGGTGTCAAAACCCACCAGCAGCCCCGGGTCATAATTCTGCGGCAATGCCTTTAACATTTCAGATAGAGCCCCCGGCCCTAGCTTTGCCGCTCAGCCCGCTTTTTGCGACATATGCGAAAGACGAATTTTTTCGGTCACTGCGTTCCCTCCTTCCAAATGGTGGCTCTGCTTCCTCGCTTGGCTGCGAGTCGCGCTTCGCGCTATAAAGAACGCCCGAAATATCGGGCGTGAGTTTTTGGCGGGAGTATGTGGGAATCGAACCCACCTAAGCGGCTACTAACCGCTTTCACAGGTGTTGAAGACCAGGGGGCACACCAGCACCCATCCACTCCCATTAATGGGTGCTGCCTAGTCGGCGGCTGTATTTCGGAAAACGATTTCGTTAGGGCGTACCATTCCCAGTCGATTGCGGGCCAGCTCTTCGATGTAGACATCGCTGTCGAAGAAGGTGATTTGCAGCTCGAGGCTGTCTGCTTCGGCTTGATAGCGGGCGATTGTAGCCTCAAGAGCTCTAAGCTCGGCTTGAAGCTCGTTGTTGCGGCCAATCTGTGCGACAACATATCCCGAAAGCATCACAATAATTAAAACCCAAAAAATTGCGAACCGCAGCCGGATTTTGGGTAGCTTAAAACGGCGTCGCTTTTTGGGTTTTTTAGTGTCTTCCATGGAAATTCACACCTTTTTGCGCAGAATAAACCAACTCCGCGCTGTTTTCTTCATCTGTATTTTGCCATATCTGGCCAAACCACGCAAGTCCTTACGCCGCTTTCCGGCGAAGGATTTTATTGGCGGGCCAATCCATGTAAAAATAAGCCGTAGCGGCAGCAGAATTATCCTGACGGCGGAGGCGATAACCCTCTTGAGAAAGGTGACAACAACAACGCATATTTTTACCACTAACCGGGAAACCGTAGCGAAGTACAACGTGATTCCCAACGCGACCCCAAGCAAAGCGAACAGCCGGATTTCACCGTAGTTGCGTGTCAGCATAAAATAAAACGTGCCCACGGTTGCTGTTATCCAAAAAAATAAATCTTCCAGCTGAACCGCCCAAGCGGAATGGGCTGCGGTTTTGCGGAAGATTCGGAAAAAATCATAAAACAGGCCGATAACCGCGCCCACCAGTACCGTGGACAAAAACAGCCACGCCTGTCCGGACATGGAAAGAATCATTTAACATCCCCCCCTCCGCAACGGCAAAGCTTTCATTTGAAAAGCCGCCCAAGCAAGGATTTCGCCCGCGCGCCGCCGCTGGGGTTCTCATATGAAACGCCGTCGATTTCACCGGAAACAGCCAGCTCGCCGCTTTCCAAGTTAATGCGATTGACATGCAAATTCGCCCCGCGAATCACCACAACCCCCATCTCCGTCTCCCCAATCACCGACTCCTCGTCGAAGGAAATTACGTCGATTACCCCCGTTACACTCACGCTTTCGCGCCGGTCAATCTGCAAGCTGTGCCGCGATATCGCCCGCTTCTTTTCTTCCAGTGGCATTCTCATCGGTGCCGCCATTTTTGCAACGCCCCCTTTTGCTGTGAGGGTTTCATTGTAAAAACCCCCTTTGCTCCATTATATGGACAGGAAGGGGGGATTATGACATTAACATTTTAAACATACCCGCCGCGTCTTCCTTGCGCACGGTTTCCTTTACCGTCAGAACTTCCAGCCGGGTAACTTTGTCCCCAAACCGAATTGCGATAACATCGCCCACCTTAACCTCCGCCGATGCCTTCGCAGGCTTACCGTTGACCTCCACCCGCCCGGCGTCGCAGGCTTCGTTGGCTACGGTGCGGCGTTTTATGACGCGGCTTACCTTCAGATATTTGTCCAGTCGCATATTAATGCCCCTTTCCGCAACCTCCACAGTGGCCGCCTCCTCCGCAGCGTTTTATACTGCCGAAATGCTCCATGGCAATGTGGGGGATTCCCGCCTTTTCGAATTCCTCGCCATAGGGGGTAAAGCCCAACTTTTCGTAAAATCCTTGGGCCTCCGTCTGCGAATGCAAAAGCTGTCTTTCGCCGCCCATTTGAACACAGGCCTCGATTAGGGCTTGCATGATGCCCGTGGCCAAGCCCTGACTACGGTGGCTTTTTACCGTGGCCACACGCCCGATGATAAAATCATCGTCGGTGATGTGTACGCGCCCTGTGGATACGGGCTTTTCATTTTCGTCATAAACCACCACATGTATGCTTTCAGCGTCCGTACCGTCGTTTAGATGGGCCGCGGGCACGTTTTGCTCCTCCATGAAAACCTCGCGTCGGATAACATGTACGTCGCTCAAGTCTTCCTTCTCGCCAAAAAACCATTTCATCGAAATCATCTGAAATTCCCTTCTATTATCGCGTCTACTATCCGCCTGCTGGCCTGGCCGTCCCCAAAGGGATTTTCGGCGGCGGCCATTTTTTTATACGCGGCTTCGTCGGTGAGCAGGCGGGACGCTTCATTATAAATGGAATCCTCGGCTACTCCTGCCAACACCAGCGTACCCGCCGCCAAGCCCTCGGGCCGCTCCGTGACCTCCCGCAGAACAATCGTGGGCAGGTCGAAGGACGGCGATTCCTCTTGCAGGCCGCCGGAATCCGTAAGCAGAAGAAACGAACGGCTCATAAGATTATGCATGTCCACTACGTCCAGCGGCTGGGTCAGCAGAATCCGCTCCTGTCCGCCCAAAATCGCGTTGGCCGGTTCGACAACCGCCTTGCCGGGATGCACCGGCCACACCAGAAAGGTGTCCGGGTTCTCCCTCACCAGACGAAGCGCGGCACGGCAGATATTTTCCATGGGCTGCCCCCGGTTTTCGCCGCGATGGGCGGTTAATAAAATTATCCGCTTTGTAAAATCCAGATTATTCAATGCCTCTGTGTTAAAGCGGTAATCCTTCCGCGTAGTATGCTTTATTAAATCAATCGACGTGTTCCCCGTTACGAAAATGGCCTTGTCGGAGATATTTTCTTTTAATAAATTCTCCCGCGACACCTGCGTCGGAGCGAAAAACAAATCCGCCAGCGCGGTGGTCAGTCTGCGGTTCATTTCCTCGGGATATGGCGCGTATTTGTCATAGGTGCGAAGCCCCGCTTCCACGTGCCCCACGGGGATTTTTGCATAAAACGCCGCCAACGACGCCGCAAAAGTTGTGGTGGTGTCGCCGTGTACTAATATGATGTCCGGTTTGGCATCTTTTAACACCAGGGGCAAGCCCCGCAACACGCGGGTGGTTATTTCCTCCAGAGTCTGCCCCACCGTCATGATATTCAAATCATAATCCGGCGCGATTCCAAAGGGCGTAAGTGCTTGGTCAAGCAGCGCCCGGTGCTGAGCGGTCACGCACACCTCCGCGTGAACCTCCGGCCGGTCGCGCATCTCCAGCACCAGCGGAATCATTTTATACGCTTCCGGGCGCGTCCCGAAAATTGAAAGTATTTTTATCATGGTCTCTCCCCTTTCCAAGAGTATAGGTTATGCTTTAGGGCTTGTCCAGCTGCCGTAAAAAAAGGCAGGGCAACAGCATTTACTTTGGGCCCGAGAGGCCGGCGGTCTCCGGGGCTTGGGGTTCCGTTCGCTTAAGGCTACGGCTTTGTGCGGCTGGTGAGGCGAAAAAAAAGAGGATATCTCGCGTCCGGTGTATCACCAGTGCAGTTCGCGAAACATCCCATTTTAAAAATTCAAGCAATAAACCTATAAATCAACCTTCATATACGATGTTGGTTTTTTGACCCGTGCTTTTCCTTTTAATATAAATTTCTGGGCAACTTTAAACGCAATGCTGAGGTCAATATGCTCTGATACAAAAACATAACCTCTCCATTTATTTGAATTAAAGCTGGCCGCCCAGTCATCAAGCTTTACGAAATCGTTAATTTGCAGCAAGTCCTTGTTGTTCCGGCCCAATATAACAGAATCCCCGGCCTCGCCGTAGTTTGCAGACTTAGGGACAATAATGTAAACATCAAACATATTAAAATTTACAGCTTTCCCTGCTTTGCTATATTCGTTGGCCAGTTGGATATAAAATTTCTTCCTTAGCGCAAGCATCGCTTCAAATGTAACTTTTCCCAGTTCATTATACAGTGAATCAAGCAACACCTTATCTTCTCTTGTCTCCTGGTTCCTAAGGGAAAATATCATCAATTCAATTCGACTTTGCAATTCCTCTGCCGTGATGCCGTTTTTACATTGCTCGGCAAGGATTTGGCACTGATGCGTTAGGTCAAATTTAGGTTCCTCGGCTATATTTTCTACATTTGACTGAGATATTTCAAAGCAGCGTTTTGGAAGCCGGCGGTTGGCAATGTTGAGGGCGAGCTTTTCTAAATTCAGCATTTCGTATTTAGGAAATGGACTCTTGTTACCTTGTTGCTTGGCAAGTTTTAGGATGTCCGAATCGGTATAGCGCAAAAAATCGGAAAATTCCCTGATGATACCTAGTCTGTGCAGCCCGTGTACATAGTCTTTCACCATTGCTTCAGAAATTAAAACCTTCTGATGATAATAGATATAACTAAACAGCATGATTCTACAGAAGGTCAGCTCTTCAATTGCGGTAACGCCATTAAATTTAATTACCAATCTATATTCTGTTTGGCGGCTTTCATTTTGCACAGTGTGAACAACAATTTTTGTAAAAAGGCGTTCCATGTCATATGACAAAGAGAGACCAGCCGTATGGCTATCCCGTTTAATATAATCCAACTTGTCGGCATCAAAGGGGCCGTTAATAATGGCCGTCAAAAAACTATATACTTCGTCGCTTTCTTCTATGTTCGCGCCAATAATCATCTTACCTACATCGGAAAAAAGATAGCCCTGACATTCATTTTTGTCAGGGTAATTTATATTCTCAAAGAAAAAATTCCGGAATGTTTCGGTGTTAATAATAATAAACGCCAGTGCTTCATGTGCTTTTGGCTTCCTTTTGAGCATACGCTTAAATTTAGTTATAAGCTTATCAAACGCCTTAAATTCACCATAGATGCTTTCCGAAAGATGGGAATAAAAACCATGGCCTATGTCATGCAAAAGAGCAGCTAGGTAGACTTTATTTTTATCATTTTTCTTGAACGGACAGCGTTTTGAATTCTTGGATATTTTTTCGCACATTTTCTTGGCGGCCGCCGCAACGCCTAAAGAATGTTCAAACCGTGAATGCCTAGCTGCGGGATATGTAAGCATGGCCAAGCCAACCTGATGGATGTCTCGGAGCCGCTGGAACAGCGGAGAATCAATTAATTGCATTTCCCAATCAGAATACTCAACAGAGCCCCAAACTGGGTCGTGTATTGTTTTTCCCGTGGTTCGGCTGGGCTTGTACCCATCAAGCTTTTCTTTTACAAAGCTCTCAATGTCAGCCTCTATTGTTTTATACTCATCCGAGCTCATAAGTACGCTTATGTCCATTTCATTCACCTGCAAAGCAACCCGCCAAAAGGCTCATTGTGTCTTGAACCTCTTGATTATATTGGCTTAAAATTTCATCAGCTTCTTGCTCCGTTAAATATATAAAAAGTTTATCATATGTGGGGTTTAGCTTTCCAACAACGCCAAAGGTCTGGAGATTATTAATTACCTCGTTGATGTCATATGATACAACATTCTCATCAATGCCTTTCCTGAATTCTATATCGTCAAACATAGAAATAACGTCGTGGTTATTTTCACGAAGCATAGCCTCTTGGAAATCATAAATCACTTTGACAATAGCTGATTTGTTTATAATGGAACGCTTATTCTTGGCAAGAGTGGCAAATAAACACCGCATAAAGTCATAAGCTGTTAATTCACGCTCTGCAAGGACTGTCAACATAAACCTATACCCTCATTTCCTAGACATGGATTTTATTTTGCACTTATCATTTTGGCCAGCCTGCTACTACTATATGCATCTCTTCGCGCAGGGTTGACAACGTGTAACCAGTTTATCATAAGAAAAGTTTATTGCAAGAATAATTTGGAATCTAGTCGATTTGAGTATGGCAAAAGGTCAGAATAAGATTATATCCCCAAAATATCCCTCAAAACCTTCAAGCTCTGAATCGCCGCCGCAAAGTCAAATTCTTCAACCTGCCGCACCAATATGGCTGCTTCCGGCAAATCCCGAAGTTCGTCAATGGAGTTTAGGGCGTTGTAACTGCGAACCTTCAGCAATGCGGCAAGTTTATCGAACATTTCTGCCACGTTGTCAAGGTTTTTATTTTTAGGGGAAAACTCTGTTGTGCCGATGGCTTCAAGCACGTTCTTCAGATGCTTTTCCAAATCCGCCAATTGGGTGCTGGTTGGCGTTTTGCCGGTCGCCAGCATTTCCTCTATATCTTTGGCGGTGTCCGACAAGGCCGTTTCCTGAATCAAATACGCCGAGCTTTTAAGGGTATGGGCAATACGGTGAGCTGTTTTTGTGTCCCCTGAGGCTAAAGCATCGCTAATTTCACGGAAAGCGTTTTTGTGGCTTCTGGTAAAGCTTACCTTAAGCTTCTCTATTAAAACGGCACTGCCCAAAAAGCCGCTGGCGTCCTCAAAATTTGCGGGGGCGGATATTCGCGCCTTAGCGGCCTCAATTACTTCCGGCGGCTGCTTGTCCCTTATATGTTTGGTTAAAATGGCATTGAGATGAGCCGTTTGTATAGGCTTTGAAATGAAGCCGTCAAAGCCGTGTTTAATAAATTCTTCCGCTTGGCCTATCATGGTGTTGGCAGTCAGAACGACAATTGGCCGGGAGTAGCCCATATCCCGTATAACGCGCAGAGTTTCGTCACCGTTTATTCCGGACATCATTTGGTCCATAAACACCAGGTCGTAAACATTACCTTGCTTGATTTTTTCAATGGCCTCATACCCGCTGACGCAGGTTTCTACATTGAGGTCGTAAAAGCTCAACAGGCCGCGGGCTACATATAAATTTGCATCCACGTCGTCAACTACAAGGACGCGGCCATAAGGCATAGGCTCCGGCACAAACTTGAATTTCTTGTCGGCGGTGTGGGGGCTTTCTTCAAATTTTTGTAAACGGAGGGCCAAATCCTTACCCAAAACATTCTGTCCGGATTGTTTTTGTGGTATCTGTACAGTAATCGTTGTGCCAACATTTACTTGGCTCTTCAACTCTGCTTTGCCGCCCATCATATGCAGCAGGCTGTGTACAATAGGCCAGCCCAACCCTGTGCCGATGATATCCGGAAACTCGCGCTCATGAAAGCGAGTGTATTCCCGGTGCAAATCATTTACTTGCGCGTTTGTCATACCCATGCCCGTATCCCTGACGCAAATAGTCAAAGCCGAGCCGCTCCAATCCCATGATAGCGTTACAGTGCCGGATTCGGTATATTTAAAAGCGTTTGACAGCAAATTGTTCATTATCTGTACAATGCGTAACGAATCTCCCTTTAAGGTGGCAGGCATGTTTTCATCCACGGTCATCATAAATTTTATGGGCTTGCTGCCTATAAAGCCAAGATGCAGATACGAAACATCGCTAATCATGCTGGCAGTGTCGTATGTGACTTCTACTACTTCAATTTTGCCTGCTTCAATTTTGGAAAGGTCTAAAATATCATTTACAATACCAAGGAGCGTCCCGGCAGAGCTGTGGATTTTTGCAAAGGATTCCTCTATATGGTGGTGCAGCTTTGGGTTTTGCAGCTCTATTTCTGAAATCCCCAAAATAGAAGATATGGGCGTGCGGATTTCGTGGCTCATTCTGGCTAAAAAGCGGCTTTTTGCGCGATTGCTTTCTTCGATGGCTTTAATGCGCCGCGCCTCTGCTTCTTTAATCGGGCGCAAATCCAGCGCGTAACACGCCGCGACATATCCGTCACTCATAGGCACCCGGGCAACAGTGACTTCAACAGGCACACTTTCCCCGTTTATCAGATGATTCCAATTGTGCCGGAACAACTGGCCTGTCTCCAGCACCGTGTCTATAACATGCGTCACCCTGTCGTATGAAGACGACCCGTCCGGCTGACGCTCGGCAGAAAATTCATAAAAACGCTCAAGGGCTTCGGCCTTATTGGTCAGGCCGAGAAAACGCACCATCGCGTCGTTGCAGTCAAACACCTGATAGTTTTTGTTCCACAGGCTTGCGGGGATGGGGATGGAGTCATACAAAAGCTGCTGGCGGTTTATGGCCTCGTGCTCTCTTTCCATTGCCCTCCTGATAGGGCGCAAATCGGTTATATATGCCGCGACAACGGGCCTGTCATTGCGCTCGATGCGTACAAGGGTAACGTCTGTCAGGAATTCCTCACCTTTTTTGTTTCTGTGCATCCATTCAATGCGCACACGCCCTTCTTTAAGGGTTTTGTTGATGTATTCAGTGGCAAGCTCCGAGGACAATGTGCCGCAGGGCTGATATTGTGCCCAAAATTCTGAATAATGCTCAAGGTAATATTCTTTGCTGGAGGCCTCAAACATCTCAACGGCTTGCGGCCCCACATCCAAAAGCCCATGCTCCCCGTCCCACAAGCTAAAGGCATAGGGGGCGGATTGAAAGAAGGCTTCGTTTACCTTGTAGGCTTCAAGCTCCGCTTTTGCGGTTGCTTGCGCTATGAGGGACTGCCGGGCATTCCCGAGGGTCTGGAACAAAATGCCGATTTCATCGCCACTCCCC
Source organism: Defluviitaleaceae bacterium (assembly GCA_009788085.1). Lineage (GTDB taxonomy): Bacteria > Bacillota > Clostridia > Lachnospirales > WQUN01 > WRAH01. The sequence continues at coordinate 735 of WQSB01000010.1, read as the reverse complement.
TGAGTTATTTTCTTTCGCAGTCGTTTTTTTGGCATCACTAAATCGCTCCTGCTTTTTATTTATGTATTATTGGGAAGAACGCTGAAAATTAACGGGGTGAAAAAATCCCCCGTCATGTTATGCGCCCGGGCAACGCTTATGCCGGCGGGGTCGTCAAAATGCCACCACTCGGAGGATAATAGTGTAAACCCGTTCCGGGTGAAGTAGCTTTGCAAAAGCAGCGCGCCCTCGGTCATGGTTTCGGCCAGGGTTCCGCTTCGGGGGGCCGTAAAAACCGCCGCCCCAGGGTGAAGATTATGCATGGTTGTGGGCATTTCGTGGGGGGCAAACCCGGTTACGCGCCGGTACGCAAAGCCATTGATAAACCGGATTTCGTATTCCGTGACTCGCCCTAGGCTTGCGTCTATGGCCGCGCCGCGCTGGTGATTTGATATGCCGTGGGAAATAAACCAGCCGGGATGCCAAGGCGGAGTATTAAGGGCTTCGTATACGGCGTTGTTTTCGTTCATCAGGGCTTGAAGATTACGTACAACGTTTTGCTGTGTGGCACGGGGCCGGAAAGCTTCGTATATAACCAGAGTGTCTCCTTGGGCAAGGGCGGCCTGCTGGGCGGCAAAAATCCGCCTGACGCTTGCGTACAGCGCGGGGACTATAAATTCGTATCTGCCCAAGCGGGGGTTAAACGCCCACGCGCTGTAAAGTGCCTGTCCGCTTATATTGGGAATCTCATACTCG
>WQSB01000009.1 GCA_009788085.1 Defluviitaleaceae bacterium | reverse complement strand
AGTGCCAGAGTCAAAGTCTGGTGCCTTACCGCTTGGCGACAGCCCAATATGGGAAGAGCTAATGGGGGGACTCAAACCCCCGACCTGCTGATTACGAATCAAGCAGAGTGTCTGGGTAATATACATAAAACCATGATAAATAGCGGGTTTTTCCGAAATGCAGATTTGCTATTTTGTTCTCTTTTTTCTTGTTTTAACAGTAGGCAGTAGGCAAATAGTAGGCAGATTTTCGGTTTTATGGTTCAACAATCCTTCAAGCGCATCAGATGCAGCTTCATCCCGGCTTTTGATGTAATGGCTGTAAATATTTAGAGTGGTTGATGCATCTCTGTGCCCGAGGCGACCGGATACGGTACGAATATCAAGCCCCTCCGATATTAGCAGTGTTGCGTTTGTATGGCGTAAACCGTGAAATGATATCCGTGGCAACTTCTCTTCGTGTGTGGCGTTATAGCGGTCAATAGTTTTACGTAGCCAGTGGCCGGGAGTTGAATAGTGCATGTCAAATACCCTCTCGTCATCAACTTGCGCCCGTTGTTCTCTTAGTAGCTCAATTACATGTCGCGGAATAGTTATGCGCCGTGTCGAGCTGATATTTTTAGCATCGTCCTCAATATGTTGCTTTCTATTTACATAAACCAGCACCTTATTAATGTTTATAGTGCGGTTCACAAAATCTATATCTTGCCACATCAACGGCAATGTTTCTTCAAGCCTCAAACCGCCATATATGGCTATGTGCATAAGTACGCGATATTTTAACGGTGCATTTTCTACATACCTAAGAAACGTTATAGCCTGCTTTTCGTCAAAATAATTATTTTTCTTTTCTGTGGCCGCCCCCTTGGGAGGCTTCACTCGCTTAGCCACATTATCAGATAACACCTGCCAATGTACGGCTGACTGCAAGACGCTTGAAATAATCTGATGGCAATATTTTATTGTGCGGGTCGAATAGCTTCCGGGCCTCCCATCCAGTCGGACACCATCTTCTTTTAACTTTTCATAGAACTTTATCAAATGTAAGGGTTGGAGTTTAGACATCTTTATATGCCCAATGGCGGGAAGTATTTTAGACTCCAATTCCGACCGATAGCTGGATAGAGTTTTTATTCTAAGCTGCGTTTCCCCATGGTCAATAAGCCAGCGCATAACAAATCCTTCGAAAGTTATTGTCTGGTCTAGGTGTCGGCCACTTTTTACATCGTCCTCAAATTTAGCGGCAATCCGGGCTATTTCTTTTTCCTGTTGCTTCGCGGTCATGTCGGGGTCAAGCGTGACAGTCTTGAACTCTGACAGCTTCTTGCCGTTGCGGTCGTAGCCATTAGATACAGTTATTTGGTATGTGTTATCACCACGCTTTTTTATTGATGCCATAATTGCCCCTTTTCGTCTCAAATTCTAAATATTGGAAACTTTTTTAAGTGGCGCAATTACTTCATGTGAATTGGGAATAACTTCCAAAATCTCCCGAGCAGGTGGTGTTTTATTGTAGTCGAGTTTTACAACTTCTTTATGCTCGTTGCGTTCAATAATGACTGTATATTCACCTTTAAACGTTCCGGCAAAAGGATTTTTTCGTGCATTTGAAAATTCGTAATTGTCTCTCATGATACACCTCCATATTTTTGATGCTCTTCGCGTGTTGCTTTTCTTGCTGAAATTATCCTTATAATTGAATCGTTTTCCCTGTAGCAATGACAGACAAGGAGTAGTCGTTCGTGTTCGCTGTACCCTAATATTATAAATCTATCTTCATAATCTGAATGGTCAGGGTCAGATTCGTACAGGGCGTTGGCATCGTCAAAAACTGTAGCGGCTTCTTCAAATGATACGCCGTGCTTGCGCCTATTGCCTCTATGTTTATTTTCATCCCATGTAAATCTCTTATTCTGCAAGTTAAATTCCCCACCTTATTCAGTAGTGACTCGTTAAAACCATTCCGATTTTTCTATAGTATACGCCGTTCCACATGAAAAGAAACGCGCTTATTGCCCCCGTGGGCTATGTACATACTCTAACATTCCAAACCCGCTAAAGGAAGCGGGCTTTTTCTTACGTGTCCTTATCGGGGTTATGTTCAGGGGAAAAATCAACATGGATTATCTCACCCTTTGGCTTACGCTTGGAAGATGGGAAAACGGGCTTTCGTGGCGGGTTAGTCCAGAATTCGGCGGCTACTTCGTAAAGGGTGGTGTTGGGGAGGTTGTACTTGCGAGCAAATGATGCTATTCGTTGACGGCATTGTCCTTCTTGGATTTAGCTGTTGTTTCGTATTTTCGCATCATATCATCCCCTAGCTCCAATACACCATTAAGTAATTGCAGACAACGTTGATTGGGCATACGTTCACCAGTAGACCAACTAATAACGCTAATTTCGTCAACACTTAAATTATCAGCTACATTTTTAGGTGTATATCCCTTTTCATTCATTTTGATTTTTATTCTTAGAGATATATCCGTTGGCAATACTTCTTCAAGTTTTTTTTCGGGGACATTATAAGGTTCAATGAATAAATCTGGATATCCAAAAAAATTTATCAATGCGAGCTTACATATATTGCCTCCCACTTCGGTAAGATTACATTCCTCCCAAAATTCCTCTCTCTCCATTTTCGAAAAATATCGAACATCAGGATATACCAACTCAATTTCTCCGTTTAGCTTATCAATCGTTAGCCCGAGTTCCTTCCTCAATGCCTTTAGTCTTTCAGATATTTTTATTTTGCAAAAATAAGATGTTTTGTCCATAGCGCAACTCTCCTTTTCTTTTTTTACATGCCACACTTGCGCCTCCATTCCTTTCAATAGGTAATCCGTCGTTACGCCGAAGTAGTCAGCAATTTTTATTACTGCGTCTGTACTAGGCTTTTGTTTGCCTTGCTTCCATTGTGTTACAACGCCATTTGTCAATGACACTTCTTTTGTTAATTGCGCCGCAGATATTCCCCTTTCTTCCATAAGCATAAAAATTCTTTCGACCAAGAGATAATCACCTCCAAAAATATTTAGAGAATTCTCATATTTAATATTGACAAATTAGAGATATCTCTATTATTATATAACCAAGTTAAACCCATGCACCAAAAAACGCCTCCCTTCCTGTGCAGGTCTAACATGCTTCGACAACATGATTTTACCCTGCACGGGTGGGGGCGTCAATAACCGGGTTAATAAAAAGGAGGCAAACAGATGATTAACGGCGCGAAAATAAAACAGCTTAGGGAAGATACTGGCATTTCTCAAGCGGAACTTGGAAAAGAGGCGGGTGTATCAAGTGTCGCCATTCATTATGTAGAAACAGGAAAAAAGTCCGTACAAATAAATACTCTTGCTTTTATCGCAAGTGCCCTTGGTGTCTCTGTAGATGATTTATTACTAAAACCTCAACAGACCCGCCAAGGCGAAGCGTCATAAATATTTACCCTTAACCGCTAAAGTGATGCGCCTTGCAGAAACAAAAACAACCAACGGTGACGCGCTGGTTGTCTTTACCCCAATTTGTATTCCTAAACCTTATTGCAGTGAAATCACTCCGTTGCACGAAAGTTCGTCACAACTCGCTTCTTGACAAGGCGCGTCACTTTAGCAGTTAAGGGTTCCGCTTTATGTTTCACCCCACGCATCAGCTTTAATTAGGACAGGGCAATAAAAAAGCACTTTCAAAGTTATCGCGCTCCTTTCACAGCCCAGAAGGGCGACTGAATATTACCATACGAAGATGAGAGCGGGCAACATACGACAAAAACAACAATCTAAGGAGAACGCCATGGAAAAACATACCACTGAATGGGTCAGCATTGACGACGCTGTAAAAATCTTGGGCATATCCCGTAAAGTGATAGACAGCCATATCGAAAATGGTGAAATACCATTTCGACAAAGTGGCCGCCGCCGCATATTAAATGTGAAACTGGTACGCGCTGCACTCTATAAAATTGATATCGCCAATATGGAGCGCGTCCAAAAAAATATAGCTGTATTGCCTATGTCGAGGGCAAAAGTAACCGGAAATGCCAACCTTCGTAATAATAGACGGGTCAGTTTAAGAATAGATGAATAACCGTTTAGCAGACGTCAGCGGGAGGATGATGCACCATGAGGCCAAAACCAAAAACCGTGCAATACAAGCCAATAATAGGCGCGTTTCGTAAAATTCCCCGCGACACGGCGCGGAAACTGATTTTATCCGATTACGACCGTTCGCCCATGGCAGGCTCCCTGATGTTTACGCAAAGCCTTAATGCCCGGCTAAAAGGCGCGACCGTGGAGGAGTTCTTGAAAGAGCGGGAGGATGCTGACAGATGGAATCGCTTGGCAGAAAGGAGGAGCGTTAAATGCTGATGGACTTTGAAGGACGGATACTTTGCCGCGAAACAATAGCGCAAGCAAAAGCATTGGTGCAGGTGGGCGCGGGAAGAGTGCGTTTTACCTGTGACGAGCTACTGGAGCGGCACATGGCACGTAAGGCCAGAGCCGCACAAAGGGTGCAGCGGGCACGACGAAAGGCTGGGGATGTGACATGAACATAGCCAAAATGAAAAACTGGAGCATAGCCCTGTCGGGCGATAATTTCACCGCGCCGGAACTGCGCCGGAAGGTTTTACAAGGGAATATCTACGACGACCAAGCAGGTCGTTTCCCGGATGGTTCCGCTGTTACCACATCACCGATAGTGGATATCGTACATCATACCCACTTCAAGTCCATATTCACGCGCAGTACGCGCTATGACATGTACCCGCACGATATCGACCCGGAATATGAAAAGGCTTTCCCGGGGGCCTATAAGCGGCTGGGGGTGGATGATGTATAAGCCAATCTTAGACCCCTGTTGCAGCGGGCACAAGAAAAACGAGCAAGGGACAATATAAACAAAAATGGAGGGTAGCGCATGTATACAAGAAAACTGAGTCCAACGGAAAATGCTAAAGGTTTACGGTACAAACGCGCCGCACTTGCCTTAGTTCAACGAGAGCATATTTGTGATGAGTTATACGAAATTCAAGGGAAATGTAGCGATATGTACTGGTTAATCGAAGGTGACGAGAATGAAGAGCTTGCAAGCGCGCTTGATGGCGACACGGACGATTTGCATGAGTTTAGGTTCAGCTTCTCAGACCTTGAAGCGAAATGTGAAAGTTTGCATGACGCACTTTGCGACACGCATATCACAGAATATTTTGACGATTTTCTTGTCGGTGTCCTCGGAAAAAGTTATGAGATGGTAGGTTTTGATACTTTCCAAGAGGATTATTACAGCCTTGTTGAATTGGAGCCTGCATTTGCTGAAAAGGAAGCGGGAAAGCGTCTTTCTCGTCTGACAAAAAATGAACTGCTTGCTGCAGCTGGGCAATGCATGGGTATATTTTGGGCATTTTTGGATATTCGGCACTCTTTCGACTGCTTGAAATCTGCATTTGATGTTTTAAAGGAAGACCGCGAAGAATTAATGGCAATCGCAAAATCAATAGAGGACAGGTATGAACAACTGCAAGGTGATTTATACAACTACGAATTTCGGAGCAAGTTCGACAGTGCATTATCGCTTTTGCCTGCATGGATTTGGGTGCAGTAATGAACGGCATAATCCGCGTCTTCCCCCACCGTCATAAGCAATACGCATTTAAAAAAACCGCCTCAAAAAATTCTCAAGACGGTCGTTTATGGTTTGGCCCACTAATGGACTTAATTTCTTATACCTCTGATTTTTCAATTTATCCTATGCTCGTACACTTTATCATATGCAAAGCTCCAGAAAATGTGATTGCAGGTCCGGAAAAAGGAGGAAAGCAATGCCTGTGCAAATGACTTTACTTGATGAACTGATAGTTGACAATTTCGCCGGCGGCGGCGGTGCAAGCACCGGCATTGAGTTGGCAACGGGCCGCCCGGTGGATATTGCCATTAACCATGACCCCGACGCCATAGCCATGCACAAGGTTAATCATCCGCATACTCAACATTTTTGTGAAAGCGTTTGGGATGTTGACCCGCGCAAGGTCACACGGGGGAGGCGCGTGGGGTTGGCTTGGTTCTCGCCGGATTGCAAACACTTCTCTAAAGCCAAGGGCGGCAAGCCTGTCAACAGAGAAATTCGTGGGCTTGCATGGGTAGCCGTGCGGTGGGCGGCAACCGTTAGGCCGCGAGTGATTATCCTTGAAAACGTAGAAGAGTTCAAAACATGGGGGCCGGTGGTGGACGGCAAGCCAAACAAGCGCGAAGCGGGGCGCACGTTTAACAGTTTTATAAATGCCCTGCGGCATCACGGCTATGCGGTAGATTTCCGTGAATTAAAAGCCTGTGATTACGGCGCACCCACCATCCGCAAGCGGTTCTTTCTCATCGCCCGGTGTGATGGGCAGCCCATACGCTGGCCTAAGCCGACTCACGGCGACCCGAAAAGCGAAGCTGTTAAAACAGGAAAGCTGAGGCCGTGGCGAACCGCCGCCGAGATAATCGATTGGACGTTGCCCTGCCCTTCGATTTTCGATACGTCGGAAGAGATATGGAAAAAATACGGACTTCGTGCCATACGGCCCCTGGCTGATACTACCCTGCGTCGCATTGCGCGTGGCTTGCAGAAGTTTGTATTCGAGAACCCGGAGCCGTTTATTGTAGATTTCAAGTTCGACAATGCCCCTAAACGAAGCGGTGAGCCGCTGGGCACGATTACATCGGTGAATGGGTATGGAGTTGTGACGCCTTATGTTATGCAGTGCCATTCCGGGTTTCGTGAGGACATAGACTCCACATCAAAGCCACTTAAAACCATACTTGCCAGGCCGGAATGGGCAGTTGTTGCTCCCACTCTCATCCAATACCACGGAGAGCAGTCCGGCCGCGAAGTACGCGGGCAAAACCCAGGCAATCCATTACTTACCGCAGACGCAGCGAACCGCTACGGGCTGGTAATGGCATTCATGTCCAAGTATTACAGCGGTGGCCACCAAGGATGCGGCAACACACTACAGCAGCCCCTCAATACAGTAACAGCCATTGACCATAACGCGCTCGTAACCTCGCACTTAACGATATTCCGAAATGGTTATTCCCGTGGGTGCCAAGGGAACACAGAACCGCTTAACACCATAACGGCAACCCCCGGCCACTTTGGGGAGGTTCGCGCTTTCTTGGTTAAATATTACGGCCAGGGAGATGGGCAACCCGTCACGGAATCCCTACACACCGCTACTAGCAGGGACACCTTCGGGCTGGTGACTATCCACGGAGAGCAATACGCCATTGCCGATATCGGCCTGCGGATGCTCACACCGCGTGAATTATTTAACGCACAGGGCTTCCCGCCGGATTATGCAATAGAAACAGGACCCGACGGCAAACCCATCACTAAGGCTGCACAAATTGCTCGATGCGGAAATGCCGTGCCGCCGCCTTTTGCAGAAGCGTTGGTAAGGGTAAATCTGCCGGAGTTGAAAAAAATAGGGGGATAGGGCCAATGAGTATAAGCTATGGCGATGCAATAGAAACAATATTCCACCCTCCGGAATGCTGGTTTACCTCTCCAACACAAACGATTATGAGCGCGTTTAGCAAAACAACCCGCCATATGATATTTCCCGATAACATTATTTGCGCCGTGTCAGGCGGGTGGGATAGCGATATTATGCTTGACCTTGTTTACAAAATTGACAAGCTAAAAAAAGTTAAATATGTATTTTACAACACAGGGCTTGAAATGAGGGCAACAAAAGACCACATCAAGGAGCTTGAAAAAAAGTATAGCATCAAGATTGATACGGCAGACCCGAAAAAGAGTATACCTGCCGCATGTAAAGAGTTTGGGCAACCATTTTTCAGTAAAAAGGTTGCCGAATACATGGAGAGGCTACAGCGACACAATTTTCAATGGGAAATGGACTCCTTCGAGGTTCTTTTGCAAAAATACCCAAAGTGCAAGTCGGCGTTACGTTGGTGGTGCAATGAGTGGGGCGCAAAAAGTAGATTCAATATAAGTAAAAACACCTATTTAAAAGAGTTTATACACGAAAACCCGCCGCAATTCAAAATCAGCAGTAAATGTTGTACTTATGGAAAAATCAAACCCGCGCAGGCATATGCAAAGAGAGTAAATGCAGATTTGACCCTCATGGGAATAAGAAAGGCTGAGGGTGGGGCGCGCGGGACGGCGTATAAGAGTTGTTTTAACGAAGGGAAGTACGGAGCGCAACATTTTCCACTCTTCTACTTTTCAGATAAAGACAAGCAGGCGTATGACGAATGCTTTGGAGTAACCCATAGCCGAGCGTACAGCGTTTACGGCTGTGAGCGTACAGGATGCGCTGCTTGTCCGTTTGGTAGTAGATTCGAACAGGAGCTTGAGATGTTGCGGCAACACGAACCAGACCTTTACATCGCCGCTATGAACATCTTTGGGGACAGTATCGAATACACGCGGGCATACCGGAAGTACAAAGCAGGTCGCAAGCGGAATGAGCCATCAAATAGGTGGGCGCAGGTGCTGCCGGGACAAATAAGCCTTATGCCTTGCGATTGCGCAGTTTAGGAGGTGCCACGATGAATAAAACAGATATTGATTGGGCGGACGCAACATGGAATCCAATATCTGGTTGCTTGAATGGGTGCGAGTATTGCTATGCTCGGGGGATTGCGCGGCGTTTCGAGGGATATAACGCTGATGTCTGTGATGACATGGGAATTGACTGCGTATCACATAAAGTCCTTGGCAGACACGATTTGACAGAACCGCTTTACAGGCTGACTAAACAGAGAGAGATAGCGAAAGCATCTTATCCATTTGGCTTTCTCCCCACCTTCCACCGCTACCGCCTTGACGAACCCGCCAAAATCAAAAAGCCGCAGACAATCTTCGTTGGGAGCATGGCGGATATGTTTGGGGAATGGGTGCCGGACGAGTGGATTCAAGAAGTATTTAAGGCTTGTGAAGCCGCGCCTTGGCATAGGTATTTGTTTTTGACGAAGAATCCATCAAGATACAATGCGCTTCATGAAGCGAGAAAACTTCCACTATATGATAATTTTTACTTTGGGGGCACTAGGACAGGGCAAGACAGCGACAGTGTGATTTCCGCATCTGTGAACGGCAATGTATTTTTGTCACTAGAGCCACTTGTTGCCCCAATTGAATATGGAAATGCTTTTAGGTTTTGGAATTGGGTAATTATCGGCGCGGAAACAGGCAACCGCAAAGGCAAAACCATTCCTAAGCGCGAATGGATAGCCGACATTGTAGCCGCCTGTGAAGCCGAGAATGTTCCGGTTTTCCTCAAAAATAATCTTGCCAAAATATGGGGCGAACCGTTGATACAGCAATTTCCATGGTCTACGTAGACCGCACGGGCCATATGGTTGCCGATAGCTTACCAGAGTTACACGCTTTCGCGGAAAGCCTGGGATTGAAGCGGGCGCAGAATATGTCGCCAAATGAGTTCTACAGAGCGATATTCCCAGCGAGTGCGAACGAAACTAAGGAGATAGCTGGTTTGCCTCTCCAAAAAAAGAAACCAAAACGAAGCCGTTTAGCAGACCTACAAATGACACTACTTTCGGAGGTGGATTATGCGACTGATTGACGCTGATAAATTAATAGACGTTATGCGCGAAACAAGCCTTGCGTATTACGAAATGCGTGGTTATAGGGTGGAGGACATGATAGACCGCGCACCAACCATCACCCGCGCCGCTGAATTACTGGAAGTCGAAACCGCTGCCAAAAACGACGCAATAGAAAATTTATCGTTGAATATAAAAGCAGCATTTGAGAGCCGCGACCACTGGAGAGCCCGGGAGAAAGCGTTGGAGGTGGCCGTAAAATCAGATTTAATAAATTATGGAAAAGATTTTTACCCGCCTGTATGTAGGGCGTGCATACATCATGGCAGTGAACAAAAACATCTTACATGCGGTCCGTTATGCGGTGATGAATATAAAAATTGGCAATTCGACCAAGACCGCTTTACCAACGGGGGTGCCTGAATGTCATTTCCCCAAGAAATATTCCCCACAAAGAAATTGAAACCACCCTTGCGCAAATCCCTTCTCTTCATTGACTGCCCATTATGTGACAGTGTTTTAATCATGCGGGGCACAATCGCAAGCGGTACGCATGTTCTTTGCCAGTGTAACGGCTGCGGTAAGGAGTATATTTATCTTTTGGGGGGCGATAGCGCGGCGGAAGGAAAATAAAAACCCCCTGCAATATCTTAGCGGGATATGCAGAGGGGCAAGGCGTGACGCCTTTGGAGTACACTCTAATTGTGTAAATTCTATCACTCCATAGGCCAGACGTCAAGGAAAAGTGTCCGAGTGTCCGATGGGGCATTTTGGAGTCCTTGTAATAAGTATTAGCATCTCAACGGTGGCCATATAAACAAAAACACAAACACATTTTTGTATTCTTTATCATTCATCATGTTTGTGTTTTGCTCGGGCGTTTACGCCCGTGTTAAGGAGTGATTAGTAATGATGGAAATGATGCGTCGTTTCGGGAATAATCCCGCAAATCCCAAAAAAGTTCAAATATCATTTATGGCAGTTATCGGTATGTTGGAATTTTTAAACATGCTGGACACGAGCACCATCACAAGCGATGAAAAGGAAGCATATAAATTTATTCTCTGCGAATTGGAAGGTAAAAAATCCAAGGTAGTAATTCGGCAAGCGTATACCGCCATTGTTCACGCGCAGGGCGCGGAAGATAAACATGCGGCATATGAAAATTACCTCGCCACCAAGGAACTGCATACCTAAAATTCAATCGGAGGATATCTATATGCCATATTCTTTATCAAACTATGAAGATGTATTCTCTTTGCCGTATGAGCAGTTAAGCATTGATGATTATTTAGAGTCCATACGGCACAAGGATATTTTTAGATACCGGGCCAAGCTCGTCCGCGCCGGTGATGTGCTGGAGGTTGAAATATACCCGGTATGGAGAGAAAACAAGGCGGCTGAAATAAGGACAAAGACTGGAAACCCTACCCGCGCCGTGCAGAAAAATCTCAATCGTGAAAATACTCGCAAGCATGTTTCGCGCCTTGTACATGCCAATTTCACCAATAAAGATATCTGGTGTACATTCGATTATCGCCATGAACATACCCCTGCCGATGCCAAGGACGCGCAAAAGGATATACAAAATTATATTAGGAGGCTGCGGGGCTACATCAAAAAAAATGGGTTGCCAGACCTGAAATATATCTATGTCACGGAATGGGCTGTAAACGAAGAAACCGGCGAAACCTACGCCCATCACCATATTATTATGAATTTCAGAGACCGTGATATTGCAGAAAAATTTTGGACAAAGGGCTTCCGTCTACAGTCACGGCGGCTGGAATCGGACGACTACGGATTAGAGGGGCTTGCCAGATACATAGCCAAGCCAGAAACCAAAAGAAAAAACCGCAAAGGTCAAAAGACCTACGCCAACAGCACAAATCTAACCCAGCCAGATATAGTCTGCTCCGAGTATAGACTACCCGGCACAAATTACAGGATGTCTAAAAAACGGGCGATGGAGCTTGCCACAAATGAAAACGTCGTCCGTCAAGTGCTGGAAGAGTATTATAGTAATCACACAATACCAGCGGGCGGGGTAAAAATTAAATTTAGTCAATATGTAAGTGGGGCGTACATCTATGCCCGCATGATGCGAAAGCCCACACAGAGGAAACGAAAGGAGCGAAGCAGCGAATGAATACAATGGAATTTGAACTAACTGCACAAAGTGAAGCATTCGAAGATTTTAACGCACATCTTAACCACAGGATAAAAAAGTGCCTTTATGAGCTTTACGAGGGTAATTTTGAGGGCGGGGAAATAAGCGCGAAAATATCAATTGAATTGTGCGATAGTACACAGGAGGTATATGTGCAAAATGAAAGCGGGGAAGAGGAAACAACAACAAAATATTTTAGGACGCCACAAATTGAAAGCAAAGTAACGCTAACCCTCAAAAAACGTACAGAAGCCAAAGCCACCTTTTCAAAGAAAACCTTAGAGTTAAAATTTGACAAAGAAAGTGGCCGCTTCACACTTGCGGAAATTCCGCAAATGCAAATGAAATTAACGGACATTGAAGAGGAAGTAGATGCGTTCGGAAGGTTGCCTGAATCAGAAAGAAATGCAAGCATAAGCAATGCTGAACATGGAGCCGTAGCAGACCTAGTTGATTCTTTGGGAACGGTAGGTAAATAATATGTCATTTTGGAAAAAGAGAGATACAAAAACAACGGAAGTGGCACCACCACCGCCTATGCGTTTTCCGGCATCATCATCTGTAGCGATGCATACCGATACCGAGCGGATAAAGCATATTCACATCTTTAGCATATGCGAAGTTGTGAATGATGAAGACTTGAACCAGCACCGAGAAAATATCAAAAATCAATTTAAGGAAGGGGTAGTAATTCTTCCGTCATTTATAAAATATATCGGCACAGTTCCGAGAACAGGGGGCAAGCCATGAAAGTAATTAGCATTATTAATCTTAAAGGCGGCGTAGGTAAAACCATTTCCGCAATCAACATAGCCCACGTTCTTACAGCGGTACACAGTAAACGGGTGCTACTCATAGACAACGACAAGCAAGGCAATGTATCTAAATTCTTTGGATTACACGGCGATGACGTTATCGGAATGGCGGAAGTTATGACAGAACGGTTAGACGGTAAAAGGCTTGTATCTGAATTTATCTACGAAACGGAATATACGGGCTTGCACGTTATAACCGCAAACATGAGCCTTTTAAGTGCAAATAAAGAAGTATTGCTTGACATGAGCCGTCCACAGCAAACGCGCCTTAATAAGTTTTTACAAATGATTTCTTCTCATTACGATTACTGCATCATTGACAATGCACCGGATATTAACATGAGCGTCATTAACGCCCTTGTAGCTTCCGATGATGTTTTAGTGCCAATAAAAGTAGATAAATTCGCCTTTGATGGCCTAAAGCAACTTGCAGAACAAATAGAGGATATGTGGGAATTTAACCCGGCCCTACGCCTTGCCGGGTGCTTCATCACAATGGAAACCCGCCATAATGTGAATATGCAGGGTGCTGCATGGCTGGAAAATGAAACAGATTATCCTGTATTTCGCACAGGGATTCGCAAGACCGTAAAAATTGACGAAACCACATTTTGCGGCAAGCCTATTCTGGATTACGCCAAAAATTCAACAGCGGCCAAGGATTATATAAAACTCGTAGCGGAATATTTAGCAGTGTAAAAGTGCCAGTTTCGGACATTTTTCAGATAGGAGGGATAGCAATGCCCGGTAAATTCAACGTTAGTCAGCTTATGAATGAGCACTCAAAAAAAGAGGGCGAGGATGATGCTCTCGCTTTCAAAATAGAGCATATACACATAGAGCAGATACTGCCATCGGAATTCAATAATTATTCCGTTGATGACGTCGCGGAATTAAAGGCCAGCATAGAGCTTATAGGGCTACAACAAAATTTACTTGTACGCCAAATGCCGGAAAATAGCACACATGGTTATACAAGCTATGAGCTAATCAGCGGGCACAGGCGGCACAAAGCCATAACAGAGCTTGTATCGGAAGGTAAAGAGGGCTTCCAGCGTGTGCCCTGTAAAATTATAAAATCCATAGACGATATTCAAGCGGAATTGCAGCTCATTTTTGCCAATTCCACGGCACGGAGGCTTTCGGATTATGAGCTGTCCCGCCAAGCACAACGGCTAAAGGAGCTTTTAACCGAGCTTAAAAACGAAGGATATAAATTCACCGGAAAAAAGAGGGAAATCATAGCCGGACTTTTGGGCGTGTCAGCTTCACAAATTGCCCGTTACGAAAGTATAAATAAAAACCTTGCCCCGGAGCTTACAACCGAATTCAAGAAGGGCAATATAAATATTACCACCGCCTACGAAGCATCACGGCTTGACAACGGCCAGCAAGCAGAAGCCTTGAAGGAGCACAAAATCGGCGCAACACTTACTCCAGATAATGTGAAGAAACGTCGGGAAAAAGTCAAAAAACCGGAAATAGATTCATTAAATCCAACGGTACAAGAATTGAAGCCTTGCCCGTTTTGTGGGGAAAAGGCGATTGACCAATCAGACAGCACCGGCAGTGGCATGGCATCATGGCGAATATCATGTAGCGGGTGCAAAGTGTTTACACCACTTTACGCCCATTTTTACGGCGGTCGAGATGCAGCACTAAAAGCATGGAATGCGCGGGTGTAGGGGAGAGGTGGGCATATGACTATCAAAGATTTAGAGCAATATCGCCAACTACAAAATGAGGTCAAGCGAATCACCCAGCGGCTGGAAATTCTCCAAAGTAAGCCACAAAATATCGTATCCGATTCGGTGAGGGGGTCAAGTCACGATATAACTGCCCGCGAGTGCATATTTACAATTACGGGGCTAGACCAGCGTAGCAAAATCAAATACGATAAACTAAAAGAAGTTTTAAGGGAGCGGGCAACTCGCCTACAGGATAAACTTATAATCATTGAGGAATTTATAAGCACCGTACCACGCAGCGACATACGCCGCATAATTGATTATCGCTATATACAGGGATTTTCATGGGCAACTACATCACGGCGGGTATACGGATATCCAAACGAAGCCCGCGCAAGAATGGCAGTCACACGATATTTTGCGGAAATCTAAAAAATTTTTAATTTGTGCGTTTTGTTCGATTTTCATGTTTTATAATGATACCGTGGAACACCACACCAAAAAGCCTTGCGCCACCCGCGCAGGGCTTATCTATTGTGCCGGGAAGGGGTTTACCATGACTACACTAATAATGCACTTTACCGCTGGAGACCTTGTATTTGCTGAATATACCACTTTGGATATAAACCGCCAGCGCGACCAGTTTCATATAAATGTCACTAACGACAAGGCAGATTTTGCATTTAACGGGGTATTTAGCAAAATAATGGAGCTTTTAGACACAGATGAAGCATTTTCAATAACAGTCAAACAGGAAAGAGGGCAGGCGGAATTTGACCGCATGGCCGTATCCTACCACCTCACCGGCCAGATGGAAATTTTGAATTTTTCGCAAATAAACGAAAAATGAAACTTTGGGCAGAAAAATTCTATAAGAGCAAAACTTGGAAAGATTGCAGAAAAAGCTATCTAAAATCGGTTCATGGGATTTGTGAGCGTTGTGGGGGAATAGCCAAAATAGTTCATCACAAAATACATTTAACTCCGGACAATATCAATGACACATACACCACCCTTGCCGCCGCCAACCTTGAAGCAGTTTGTCAAGACTGCCACAACTGCGAGCACCACGGGCGGGCGGCGGAACGGGAAGCGGCGCGGGGCTACACCTTCACCGACGCCGGCCAAATCATAATCGCCCCCCATTTCGCCGCCCCCATGTGCGGCCCGAGCACCGAGCCGCCTGGATAATAAAACCCTGCGTGGTGCGCGTGGGGGGTGTGGTATCCGCCGCAGCGGAATTTTTGATACTGGAATGAACTGGAAAACCTCGAAAGGAGCGCGGACTTATGGCCACAAAGAAAGATTTGACGAAAGAGCAAAAGATAAAAAAAGAGATAACCCGACTTAACCGCGTTTTCAAATGTTTGGACAAAAATAAATTGGCCACCGTCCAATCCCTGATAAAAGCTGCCGCCTTTAACGCCGTCACGATGGATGAATTACAGGAAATCATCAATGTCGAGGGCTACACACAGGAGTACAAAAACGGCGCGAACCAATTTGGCATCAAGCAAAGCGCGGAAGTCGAAATTTACATCTCCATGACCCGCAACCAAACCACGATAATAAAACAGCTGGCCGACCTTGCCCCGCCAGAGGCCAGAAAAAACAGCAAGCTTGAAGCATTGCGGCGTAAATCATAATGCAGAATTACATCTATGAGTATCGCGCAAAGATTCAAAGTGGGGAGATTGTAGCGGGCAAATGGATTAAGGCACTTTACAACATTATCGTAAGCGGTATAGAAAGCGGGGAATACCTCCTTGATGAGAAAAAGGCAAATACCGCCATTGAGTTTATAGAAAACCTTTGTCACCACTCGAAGGGACGGGACGACCTCTTAAAATTGGAACTTTGGCAAAAAGCTAAAGTGTCTATTATGTTTGGAATTGTAAACGAGAGCGGCTTGCGCATATTTCGCGAAGTTTTTGAGGTAGTGGCACGGAAAAACGGAAAGACATTGTTTGCAAGTGCTGTAATGGCCTATATCGCGTACTTAGATGGCGAATATGGGTCAGAAATATATTGCCTCGCACCAAAATTAGACCAAGCTAAAATTGTGTACGATAATTTTTATCAAATGATTCAAAAAGAGGATGAGCTTGACGAAATTTCCCGTAAGCGTCGTAGTGATATTTATGTGTCCGAAACTAACACCATAATAAAACCGCTTGCATTTAATTTTAAAAAATCTGACGGCTTTAATCCAGAATTGACTATTAATGATGAAATGTCAAGCTGGAGAGGTGACGGGGGCTTAAAACAATATGAGGTTATGGCATCGGCTGTGGGCGCAAGGCTCCAGCCGATTATTTTTAGCATTTCTACAGCCGGATATGAAGATGACAGCATTTATGATGAGTTGTTTCTAAGAGCTACGCGCTTTTTAGAGGGCACAAGTGAGGAAAAGGATTTTTTACCATTTCTGTATGTTATTGATGATGTAAATAAATGGGACGATATAGAAGAATTAAAAAAAGCTAACCCCAATATGGGAGTATCAGTATTTGAGGAATTTTTCAAAAAAGAAATCATCAAAGCAAAAAACTCCCTATCAAAAAAAGCTGAATTCTTAACAAAATACTGCAACATAAAACAGAATAGTTCTGTTGCATGGCTTGACCGCATCGCATTGGAAAAGGCAACCACAGAGGGCTTAACCCTTGCGGATTTTGCAGGGTGTTACGCCGTGGGCGGTATAGACCTGTCACAAACCACAGACCTTACCGCCGCTACCGTTGTAATTGAGTGTGATGGAAAGCTATATGCTTTCTGCCAGTTCTTCCTACCGGCAAACAGGCTGGAACGTGGCATTCAACTGGACAAAGTGCCCTATGATATGTTTGTGAAAAAAGGCATCGTCAAGTTAAGCGGGGAAAACTATGTAAACTATCGTGACGTGTCTGAATGGTTTGTAGGCTTGCGTGAGCAATATGATTTATATGTACTCAAGGTGGGATACGACCGCTATAGCGCACAATATCTTGTAGGGGAAATGGAAGATTGTGGATTTCAAATGGATGATGTGTTTATGGGAGAGAATCTAACCCCTGTTATCCGAGAATTTGAAGGAGTAATAAAAGATGGCGACTTCCATATTCCGGGAAACACACTTTTGCGTGGACACTTCCTTAATGTAGCCCTAAAACAAAACATGGAAACCCGAAAAGTCAGGCCGGTAAAAATTGAGCAGCGGGCGCGAATAGATGGCTTTGTAGCCGCTATATGTGCTATGACTGTGCGTCAAAAATACTTTGCAGAAATAGGCGATTACTTGAAAAATAGTGAATAAAAATATTTTTAAAACCCTCTTGACTTTATGCAACCCATAAATTATAATCTTCACAGTTAAGGCGAACACCTTAACAAATTCGGTGGGCAAGCATCTAGGAGGGTGATACTGGTGGAAGCTGTTATGACAGATTATCAATTTAGGTCCATCATCAAAATGGTTAAAAAAATCGTCAGAGCAAACAACACAAAAGAAGAAATAGAAAAAGAGCTTGATGAACTTCTTGAAGATGACCGAGGAAAAAACAAAAACTCTGATTAACAAATAATCAGAGAAAAAAACAAACAGGCGCGGAACTTGCCACCGCGCCACTCGCTTAGAGCCATTATAACGATTATACAAAAATATACAAGGGGGGTGATTAAATCGCCAAGAACAGGAAGACCGAAAGCAGAAAAGCCAAAAACGGTACAGTATTCAATACGCCTTGATGTTGAAACGGAAAAACGCTTACATCTATACTGTGAGGAAAACAACGTTTCGAGAGGTGAAGCAATACGCAACGGGATTCATCTGCTTTTAAAAAAACAAAAAGAAACGCCCGTTTAAAAGCCTTGGACAGCTACGAGCGTTTCAACACGAGGTTTCCCTCATGGAGAATTATACTCCATCGGGGAATCTCTTTCAACCAAAAATTTTGAAGGAGGTTTTTTTAATGAAAAATCTAATGCAGAAAATTCAGGATACCCAAGGAGCCATAAATAACCACTACTCTATGAGCTGGGGGCAGATGGAAGAAATTAAAAATAACAGTGAGGGTACACTTGCTATAATAGTGAATAGCTTTGCATTTGGATATATGCAAGGCGTAAAGGCAGCAAAGGCCGCAGGCCGAAAAGTGGCAAAATTATGAGCGCGACAGCAACAAGGGGCGAAGAACCGCCTTTTGACTTGGACGGTGAGGTGTGGCGTGAAATCCCCGGATATGAAAATTACGCCGTGTCGAATCTAGGGCGCATTAAAAATATTAAACCGTATCTAAGCAAGCCGGGTGCAAAGAATCGCCTTTTGAAGCCCCAAGAGGACAAGGACGGGTATTTTAGGGTTGAGCTATGCGCTAAAAGCAAAAAGAAAAAGTACAAAGTACATCGACTTGTTGCATTAGCATTTTTAGAAAATCCGAAAAGCTTACCGCAAATCAACCATAAGGATGAATGCAAACAAAATAACAATGTGGATAATCTTGAGTGGTGTACGGAACAATACAACAAAACATACAAAAATCTGCATTACAGAACGGCAAAGAAGCGAGATTACACAAAAGTAATACCTAAAGTCATTGCAAAAACCAAAAAAAGAGTCAATATGTTTTCAATGGACGGGATATTTATAAGGACATACGAAAGCCAGCATGAAGCGGGTAGGCAAATGGGCATTAGCAACAAAAGTATTAATAGTTGTTGTCGAGGAAAAGCCAGAGCCGCAGGCGGTTATATATGGCAAGATGCCGACGAATAGTACAGAAGCACACCCAATTAGCCGGGTGTGTTTCTTTTTGGAGTTGATAACGTGGGTCTATTCAATAAAATTTTCGGCAATCGGGGAGCGCGGGAAGCGGAAGTACAGCAATATTTCAAAGCGTTTACAGCGTATTCACCTGTGTTTACTACGTATGAGGGCGGACTGTATGAAATGGAGCTTACCCGCGCTGTCATACACTCTTTTGCCACAGCCTGTAGCAAACTCAAACCGGAAATCAACGGCTCTGCGTATGCCAACTTGACCAACACGCTACAATTTCGTCCAAATCCATTTATGAATACCAGCCAGTTTCTTTATCGAATTGCCACCATATTCTCTATAAAAAATAATGCTTTCATCGTACCAATTGAGGACGATTTTGGAGCAATCACAGGGTATTATCCGCTTCTACCGATGAACTGCGAAGTTATGGACGTGGATGGCGTGGCGTATTTGCGCTACACATTTAACAGCGGGGAGCGGGCTGCCATTGAGCTTGCCCGTGCAGGGATGCTTACGCAATTTCAATTCGAGGATGATTTTTTCGGCTCAGACAATTCAGCCCTAAGGCCAACTATGCAAGCCATACATGCACAAAATCAAGGCATAATAAACGGCGTGAAAAATTCCGCCGTGATTCGATTTCTGGCGCGGCTTTCAAATGCCATTAAGCCGGAGGATATCAAGAAAATGCGTGAAAGCTTTACGGCGGAAAATCTATCCGGAGAAAATCAAAGCGGCATGATTCTATACGATGCCAAGATAGCGGAAATCAAACCGATAGAAAGCAAACCATTTTTAGTAAACCCGGCACAAATGAAGCAAATTACGGAAAATGTATACAGCTACTTTGGAATAAACGAAGCAATCCTTCAAAATAAATATACAGAAGATGAATGGAATGCATACTATGAAGGAAAAATCGCGCCTTTTGCTCTCCAGTTATCGCTCGCCATGTCAAATATGACCTTCACGGCCCGGGAGCTTGCCTTTGATAATAAAATTACATTCTTCATGAACAATTTGCAGTATGCCAGCAATCAAACGAAGATGCAGTTATCAACGCAATTTTTTGACCGTGGGCTTATGAATCAACATATGGTTGCGGATATGTGGGGCTGGAAGCACGTAGAGGGCGGGGATAAATTCTATATCAGAAAAGAATATTCACAAATAGATAAGCTGCACGCACCCGACCCGAAAGCCGCACCAACAGAGGAAATTGCAGGGGGTGAAGAAAATGCCGATTCGTAAGGAGCGGTTATACCGCTATTATTCGCCGTTATTGGCTACGACTACGGAAAAACGAATAGAAAGTAGCCACTATGTAGAGGGCTACGCCACCACTTTTGCGCCATACCTGTTATTCGAGCGGGATGGCGTTCAGTTTTTTGAGCATATAGCCCCGGATGCATTAAATGACGCGGATATGTCCGACGTCATTTTTCAATATGACCATAGCGGCATGGTCTTTGCCCGTCAATCCAACGGCACATTGGGTATTGAGGCCGACGACAGGGGTCTTTTTGTATATGCGGATTTATCAAAAACAGAGGATGCCCGCCGGATGCATGAGGCCATAGGCGCGGGGCTTATTACAAAGATGTCCTGGGCGTTCACCATCGCAGAAGAAACATACAATCGCGATACCCGCACATGGACAATCAGCAAAATCAAAAAAGTGTATGACGTATCAGCTGTTAGCATACCCGCCAACGGCGATACCGAAATAACAGCCCGCGACTTGGAGCGTAGGAGCTACGCGCTAAGGCAGTCGGAGCGGCTAGGGCTGGAAGCAAAGTTATTGGCATTAAAAATCAAATTGGAGGTATGAGACATGAACCGAGGGAAAGAAATAGAACAAAGGCTTGCTGCCATAGGTGCCGAGCTTGAAGAAAGGGGCGCGGAAATTTCCGCCGAGGAATTAAAAGCCCTTACGGACGAGGTTGACAGATTAAAGGCAGAGCGCAAGGCTTTACTTGAAGCCGCCCAAAAACGTACTGCCCTACTTGATTCATTGGCCGAGGGCCGCACCGAGGAAGCAGGCGGCAGCGCGAAAATTCTAAGCCGCCTATCCGCCGAGCCTAAAAACAATGCAGAAGATGCGGACGACCCGTACAGCAGCATGGAATATCGCCGGGCGTTTATGCGCCACGCTTTGAAGGGGACTCCGATTCCGGAAGAATTTAGAGCCGGAGAAATTACCCACACAACAGATGTAGGCTCCGTAATCCCTACGCCCGTTCTTAATCGAATCATCGAAAAAATGGAAAGCAATGGGATGATTCTACCGCTTGTAACGCGCACTTCTTTTAAGGGCGGGTTGCGCATTCCTACATCAAGTGTAAAACCCGTGGCTACATGGGTTGCAGAGGGTGAGGGAAGCGATAAGCAAAAGAAAACTACAGGAGAAATTATTTTCGCCTATCACAAATTACGCTGTGCCGTGGCTGTCACGCTTGAAGTTGACACCATGGCGATGCCCATTTTTGAGGCCCGCCTAATTGAAAACGTAGTTGAAGCTATGACCATTGCCGTGGAAAATGCCATAATCAATGGCTCTGGCATAGGACAGCCTAAAGGCATTTTAACGGTTGCTCCGGCTACAGGGCAACTTATAGAAGTGGTAACTCCGTCATACCAAGACCTCGTTGCCGCAGAGTCCGCCTTGCCCATGGCATATGAGCGTAACACAAGATGGTGCATGACTAAAAAGACCTTCATGACGTTCGCCGGGCTTGTTGATGCCACAGGCCAGCCTATAGGCCGCGTAAACTTTGGAGGCGTCACTAACAGGCCAGAGCGTACAATTTTAGGCCGTTCCGTTGTACTGTGTGATTATCTGCCATCATACACCCCTAGTCTTCCAGCTGGTACGCCTTTCGCCTTTTTATTTAACTTCCGTGATTATGTGCTTAACACCAACTTAAACATGGGTATCAAGCGGTATCAGGATACCGATACCGACGATTGGGTTACAAGGGCAGTTATGCTTACAGACGGTCGGGTTGTTGATGAAAATTCCCTTGTGCTTTTATCCAAAGGCGGCGGGAATGGGGGAGCAGGCGGCCTGTCCCTTAGCTTGCCAACACACACAACAGCATGATTGATGATGTAAGGCTTGCCCTACGCATAATGGGCGATGACTTTGACACAGAAATAGCAAATCTTATCGCGGCTTGTAAAAAGGATTTACAAAGGGCGGGTATCGTCAAATTTCCAGACGATGACCCGCTCATTTTGCAAGCCGTGATTCTCTATGGCAAGGGCTATTTTGGTTTTGCTGACATAAGCGAAAAGTATGTAGCCGCATATGAAAGCCTAAGAAATGCCCTATGCTTGGCGGGTGATTACAATGTTGAATGACGGAAAATTAAAAATCTACATGAAAAAACCCGCCAAAAGTGCGACCGGGATGGCCTTGAAAGTGCTGGAGCATTACCGGGATGCCTTTTACGGCGAGGTCAGTTTTACCGTAAATGAGTATTACACCGCCAAGCAAGAGGGCACATCAATTGAAAAGCGAGTTCGTATCCATGAGGATAAAACCATTGGCAATAAACATGTGGTTATTCTGGGCGGCACTCAATACGATGTTGGACGCACATTTACCACCGTAGAAAAGGGTGTAGCTGTAACCTATATCACGCTGGAAAAGGTAACGACAACATACGGGCTGGAGGATGATGCGCTATGACGCTAAAAGACCTCTACAATATCCTTATGGAAGTTGGCATTACCGTATCCCACTATGAGGCCAACCTTGACACTTTTCCCTATATCGTGTTCCAAGAGCTGGGCACAAGCTACAGCCTCGCCAGCGGACGCATATGGCGGGAAGTTACGCGGGTGAGGGTTGAGTACTTCACAAAGGATGAATGGGACAAAACCCTTGATGCATTAAAAATCGCATTATTGCGCAAAAAAATAAATTTTACAACCGCCACTATATGGTATGAGGACACAAAGGTTATATGTACATCTTTTGACTTTTCCATAGCGCGGGAATTTGTGATGGGAGGTATAAACTGTGAAGAAAGACAAAGAAATGATGGGCTATAAAACGATTACCAGCCAAGACGGGCATCAAGTTTTTACTTGTGGGGCGCGTCAAGTCTATGACATCGGGAGGATAGAGCCACCCCCCGACAACACATTTAAATATTCTGTGGGTGTAGACGGTACGAGCATTGGGCAATTTGACACCATAAAGCAGGCCTCTACCGTCCTTGAAGAAATCACTGCATTTTTAAGCGGCGACGAAATGTCCTACACCGTACCCGCAAATGAGCCGTCGGTCGAGTCTAAAGAGTAATGGCGCGACGGGCTACACGCCAGAGAGACGAGTGGTTTGAGTACGATGGACATTTGGAAAATGGTTTCAACGAATTGGCGGAAGTTCTGGACGGTATAGCCGAAAAAGTTACAGATGAAGAAATGCACAAACGGGTATTATCACACGGAGCCAAGCCTATCGTAGAACGCGCCAAAACCAACGCACGGACAGTTTTTGGCCGTAGCGGACGGGGTGGGGGTGAGTTGGTTGAATCAATAACCGACACCTACGACACCTTTAGACTACCGGGGCAAGCCATAGGCTGGGGGCGTCCGCTCCATACCCGCCCATCCGCCACCGGATTTTATGGCCGTATGCATGAAGAGGGATACCGGGCCAAGCCGGGCATCCGTATAATGCGCGGCGGTCGAGCCACATGGAAAAATTCAAAAAGAAACCCGCAGGGCCGCACCGTACAAACCCCGCATATCCGTCCGGCGTTGGAAGCCGTAACAGAAAATGCAGGGCAAAAAATTATTGAAGCATTACAAAAAGAATTGAAGGAGTGAGAGCATGGCAGAAACAACGGAACGCATAATAGAATTTGTTAAGCCTGAATATGAAGTAACCATAGGGTCGGCTTATTTTTGCCTTATCAAGAGTAGGAATAATCAAACAATCACCTATGAAGATACAGTATTGGAAGTGCCTGTTATAAAAACCCTTGGATTAAGTCGTACTGTATCAGAATTAGAGGTATACGCCAGCGGCATCCTATTTGACTATCTAAATCGCACAGCGGGGGCACAAATTGCCCTTACAGCGGTAACGCTTCCCCCTGACTTGCTGGACAAAATAGAAGGAGCGGCGGCGGATGCGGGCTTTACTTTCAACCGTACAAACGATGTAGAGCGTGAGTTTGCTTTTGGTTATTGGGGAGAGAACAGTGATGGCAGCTTTATGTACTATTGGCATCCTGTGTGTAAGTTGACACCAACAGAAGAAACCCACGGAACACGTACAGCAGAAATACCAGAGCCGGAAAGAAATTACGCGCTTAGAGTTATTCCATATAATAACCTGTGGCGTACCCGGTACAACACAAAGAAAGATGAGGAAGCGGGTTACAATCCCCTTGAAAAAGACGCATTTTTCTTGAGTCCCATTTACAATGAAGACCAAATACCCACGCGCGACCCAATTGAACCACCAACAGAGCCACCAACGGAACCGCCAACAGAGCCAGAGGAACCAAATGAGCCATAAAGAAAAATTAAAGCCCCGCTATATGCCAATTAATGGCGTGTAGCGGGGTCATTCATGTTTATGGAGGTAGACCATGCAATTTGAATTAAAACGCCTAGAGCCTGTTTTTATTAATATTGGCGGTGCGGAATATCCGATGCGCCTAACTAACAAAGCTGCCAAAGAGCTGCAAGAATTGTGGGGCGTAAAATATTTTAAACTTTTCGAGCGGTTTACAGGTTACGGTATCGAATTGGACGATATGATGGACTTTTTGCATATCACCCTAAAAAGCGGCGGTGTGAAAGTAACAAGGGAAGATTTAGACGAGATAGACATCGACGCCAGCATTATAGCACATGCCACAAACTGCATCATTACCCTTCTCGACCGTACCCAAAAAGTAGAAAGTGTAATCGACGAAACCGACGAGCCGGATACAGGAAAAAAAAAGAAGTAAGCGACCAGTCAACGGATTTTGACTGGTTTTTTCATATCCAATTTGCACAAAGCAAGCTGAATATGAGCTATGAGCAATTTATGGACAGCACCTTTTATTTTTATTTTGGTCTTTTTCAACAATGGTTATTGTCCAATGGTGCGAACCGCCGCGAAGTTGAAGCAACTACGCCGGAAAAGCAAGAGCGCAAGATATTAACATTTGACCAACTGCCAGACGGGTATTGGTAATGAGGGTGTGAGGGTGTGGCGGCAGCCGAAACTATAAGACGTGCGGCGATGGATTTAACCATAAACGGCGCGGCAGATTTTAAAA
Organism: Defluviitaleaceae bacterium; assembly: GCA_009788085.1. Classification (GTDB taxonomy): domain Bacteria; phylum Bacillota; class Clostridia; order Lachnospirales; family WQUN01; genus WRAH01. Next base: position 9,158 of record WQSB01000009.1, on the reverse strand, counting down.
AGAGCATGGGTGAAATTAATCGGCAGCTTAAACAAAGCCAGTCCGAATTAAACAAAGCAACCGCCGCATACGGCAAAAATGAGCGCAATGTAGAAACCCTCACTGCGCAAAAAAATCATCTTAATAATGCCATCACACTTAACAGGCAAGAGCAAGAGCGATTAAACGAAGAACTGGCCCGCGCCACAGAAAAATACGGCGAAAATTCCCGGGAAGTACAGGTATTACAAACCAAGCTGACCAATGCGGAAGCCAAGGGCATCGCCCTTACTCGCCAACTAAACGAAACTACCGCCGCCCTTGAAGAGCAAGAAAGGGCCCTGCGGGGGCTTCCATGGACGGAATTAGGGCAAAAGCTGGAAGCTACGGGCGCGAAAATGCAGGCCGCCGGTAAAAAAATGCAAGATGTAGGCAAAACCATGTCCCTCGCACTTACGGCCCCGTTAATGGCCATTGGAGTGCAAGCGGTACGAGTTGGCGCGGATTTTGAAAATTCAATGGGAACTGTGCAGGCCCGCACTGGCATGGCGGCAGATGAAGTTGAAAAACTTGGCCGCGAATTCAGGACTATGGCCGCATCCGGCAATTATGGCACGTTCACCGCGAGACAAATAGCCGCCGCCTACGCAAATATCGCCATACACGGGCAAGACGCAACCCACGCCACGGAAGTCATGCGCACCGCCATGGTATTGGCCACAGGCACAGTTAAAGACCTCGGAAGCGTTGCAGCTTTCTTGAGTGACTACCTCTTAAAAACAGGCAAGGACGTCAGTGACCTCGAAAGCCTCATCAATATATTTGCCGCAACTAACCGGAAAACAGGCATAAGTTTATCAACTTTGCAAAACTATTTATTCCGGGCAAATGTAACCCTACAGGCTACAAATATCAGCGGCGCGGAAGCTTCCGCCATGTTTGGCCGTTTATATCAGGCGGGCATCAAAGGGGCGCAAGCCTACAGCGGCGTCGAAAATGCTTTGCGTAGCTTATTGCAGCCCACGGAAGACCAAATAGCCGCGCTCTATAGGCTGGGCGTAGCACGGGAAGACGAAAACGGCCAGTTACGGGATGGTATTCCGTTCTTAATGGATGTTGCATATGCTCTAAGTGAATTAGAGGGTGCGCAATTAAGTTACTATAACCAGCTATTAGGTTCAACAGCTATGGGCTCTGCATTCTTAGGCGGTATGGTAGATATTAAGGGCACTTTGCCGGAAACTATTGCGGGCCTTTATGAGGCCGCCAACGCCGCCGAGGGTACGGGCGTGGCCTTTGAAATGGCTGCAATACAACAAGAAGGGCTTACAGCTTCCGCCGCACGGGTGCGGGCATCGCTGGAAGAAATAAAGCTGCAAATAGCCGATGCACTCATGCCGCATATTCAGCGGCTTACAGATTTTGTAGGCGGATTGGTACAGCGTTTTGCATCCCTTGATGAAGGGACGCAGCGCACCGTGTTAAAAATCGCGGGTATTGCCGCCGCAATCGGCCCGGTTTTAATTATCGGCGGAAAACTCGTTACCACGGCGGGGAAAATAACATCTTCTTTCGGTGCGCTTTCAACGGCCATCGGAGCGGCGGGCGGCGCGAAAGCGTATTTTGCCGCAAAATTTCCGCTACTTACAAAAGCCGCAGGTGCGTACCAAGCCGCAAACGTGAAATTAATCGCCACCATGAGGGGCACTACAGCCGCCACAACTGCATCAGGCGTCGCGGCCACAAAATCCGCCAAAGCTTTTACCTTAAAAGGCGTGGCAATGAAAGCCTTTGTCAAAACCTCCGGCACAGTAACCGGGGCTTTGGCGGCGGTCAAAGCGGCCTTTATCAAATTAAAGACTGTGATGCTTGCAAATCCTATCGGGCTTATTGTAGCCGGGGTTGCGGCTTTAGCGGGCGGTATTGCATATTTAATAGTGCGGCTTAATCGTGTAAGCGAAGCCTACCGAGAAATGGCTGACGAAACTGCCCGCCTAACCGAGCGGCAGCAAGAATTAAAAAATGCATCGGCTACAGCGGCGGCACAATTCCAGCAACAAATAACAGGGCTACAAAACCAAGCAGAATATTACCGGAGCCTCGCGGACAGCATCGCCTATTTAAGTTCAAAGCAAAATCTATCCGCCGGAGAAATGGAAACCCTGCGCCACAAAATAGAAGAGCTTAACCGAGGCGTACCCGGTTTAACCTTGGCCTATGACGAGCAAACCGGGGCTTTAAATTTAACTACGGAAGCCTTACAAGCATATCTAAGGGCCGCCGAAAAAAGAGCCGCCTTAGATGCCCAGCTTACAGAACGCTCCCGGCTGGAGCGGGAATTTATAGACCTGCAAGCGGAAGCAATGGCCGTAGCGGAACAGAGGGAAGCTTTGGAGGAAAAGCTTAATGATGGCACAAACCGCCGCCGCGCCGACCGCCGCGCCTTGGAAGATGCCATTCGAGACCTCATAACCGCCGAAGAAAATTACAAAGCTGCCATCGAAGCCAATGTCCAAATGCAAGATGCTGTAGCAGAAAGTGTAGAGGCTTATGCCGCCGCGCTGGTATATTTGGAAAAAGCGCATCATGACGCAGCAGAAGCCGTGGCGGAATTAACCGCCGAAATGGAAGAACAGGCCCGAGCCGCCGAGGAATTGGAGCAGGCCCAAACTAAAGCTCTGGATAAAATGAACCGCTCTTTTGAGAATTACCAGCGGATTGCTTCCAACGCTTTCAGCACCGTTTCCGAAAATGCTGCAATATCCGTACAGAATTTAACCGCGAATTTACAGGAAAATGCCCGCGCCGTAGAAGAATGGAGTACAAATATCGCCATTCTTACGGAACGTGGCGTAGACCAAGGGCTTATACAGCAATTGCGCGATGCCGGGCCAGCCGCCGCCGCAACCGTGCGAGAATTAGTAGATGCTTCCGATGAAGAACTAGACGCCCTTAATGATGCCTTTGAAAACTCGACACGGGTTGCAGTTGAATCCATGAAGCGGGAATTTGACCCCGCCGGGGTTATGGAGTCCGCCGAAAAGCTCATAAACAGTGTAGCCAACACCATACTTGAAAATCAAGGCATGGAGGACGCACTTGTATCACAAATAACATCCGCCTTTGAATCATTGGACAATACAATTTCATCCATAGGCTTTGATAGTGCTGGGACAAATGCCGTGGAAGGTTTTACAAATGGCATAGACAGTATGCAAGACGAGGTAAGAAATGCAGGGGAAAGCACCGGGGAAAATCTTTTGAATTCCCTTAATCGCGAACTTGAAAGTCAATCGCCCAGCCGTGCAACACAAAGAATAGGTGTATTCGCCGGTGAGGGCTTGATAAGAGGTGTAGCTGATATTCAACCCCGTGTGACTGATACCGCCAGAACCTTGGCCCGAGCCTTTATCAATGCTATAGCTGATAAAATTAATCACAGTCACGATATAGACAACGCTACCCGCCGCCAAGTAGAGGATATGCGCCGCGTTGCAGACATGGCCGTAATGAACGCCCATTTTGACAGCATCGGTATAGAAATGGCGAACGGCGTAGCCCGTGGCATACAAAGCGGCGATAGCATAGTGTCAAACGCTGGCCGAAACATGATTAACAACGCACTTGCGGCCATGAGAGCAGCGGCGGCCATTTCTTCACCGTCCCGACGCACCACGGAAATGGGTATGCAGCTAGGCGATGGCGTAATAATCGGGCTCTTATCCAAAGAAAACCAACTTGTGGAAGCCTGTAAACGTATTACCGAGCGGGTTATAGACAGCCTTTATATAGACCCGTCGGAATTTATATTTTCCACAAATGATATTTTGCAAAGCGTCAATAACGCGCTTCCAACTATGCAAAACTATGCAAAGCGCGTAACTGGCCAGCAATATGCCACTGCAACCACAGGCCCGCCTATCTCTATCAAAGTTGATATGACAGGCGGGCATTATTCTATCCGCGAGGATGCGGATATTTCAAAAATTGCAAAAGAGGTTACACGCGAAATTAGCCGGGAAGTGGGCTATGCGGGCCGAATAGGGGGGATGGTGTTCCAGCCGTGATAGGATTCTTTTTCGCTGATAAACACAGTAAGGAATTTAACATAATGGCAATGGAGTACGCATCAAGGGGGTTGTTGCCCTCTCTGCGACGTAATGATTATGTCATTAACGGGCGACATGGTACGGTAGATTTCGGCGGCGAAACATATAACACCCGGCAAGTATCTGTGGATATTTGCTTTATAGACGTAGATGAGCCGAATTTACAAATCCTTGCTCGTAGCGTGGCCCACTGGTTAAGCGGCAAAGGGCTCTTATATTTTGACGATGAGCCCGACAAAGCCTATACCGCCGTAGTATATGAAGCCGTAGACACAGACCAACTAATAACCGCGAAGCGGGCGACCATAATTTTCGAATGCCAGCCATTCGCCAAAACCATTCATCATAGGCAAAGTATTAATGCAGGCGTCGCCAGCGGCGGTATGATACCCATATACAGCCACGGAACACAGCAAACACCCTGCATGATATTTGTACGAAACACAGGTACAACAGCAATAACAAATATAAGAATCACAAGGAGGGCAATAGTACGATGAGTAGTGCATCAAATTGGCTTGAAGTAACCGCATTAAACCATTTTTTCCGCAATATACCAACCCCGCCGCCACAACCATTTATAGGGTTGCTTATTTCAGACCCTACAGATGAGAACATAGGCACGGAAGTAAGCGGCGGAAATTACGAACGGCAGCCGGGAACATTTACAGCCCCGATACAAACAGAACTAGGCAAGGCACAAATCGAAAATGACGCAGAGATAATATTCCCGGTTGCTTCTGCCAATTGGGGCAATATCACGCACTTTGGAATTTTCACAGCCGCAACGGGCGGAGAACTTATGGTACATGGTGCTGTACCAGTGCCACGGGAAATAATGGCCGGAGATGAGGCCGTATATCGTGAAGGGTCACTTGCCATCACATTTGACTAAAACAAAAGGGGCGCGGGCATATGTTTAATAGACAGCCATTTAACAGGGGGCGGTTTAATCGCAGAAGCACAGGCAGGGTTTATTTAGAGGGCGATGTAAACGCCAGCCTATCCCTTAATGGCAGCATGTCCGTGGCGCATGGTTTAAGCGGGGAAGTTCCAATAAAGTTGATACTAAAAGGATATAAAGGCATCCCGCGATACATGCAAAGTAAAGCTTCCATTAGTTTAACAGCCGAAAGCGACAACATTGCACGACGACGCACAATAAGCGGCAATATTGACATTGTCATTAACCTCGAAATGGCGGGAAAATTCAACCTTGTCGCAGCCATAAAAAGCAATGTTGATATGAAATTATCCGCCGCAAGCCACTTAAACACTATTAATGCATTCCACGGAAGCGGGGAAATTTCTCTAGCTTCCGGGGGAATGCTTAGCCGATTTAAACCATTGCATGGCAACACAGCTATTTCTTTGGGCACGGACGCCCCACTAGGCATCAATATCCCATTTGAGGGAAATAAGGCGATAGCATTAACCGCCACTGCAAGCCGTCTTAGTGCTGCACAGTCCATACGAAGTGCGGCCCACATTGCTCTCATGATATTTAGTGAGAGTTTTAATATTTGGCGTTACGAACATATTCACTTACCCAATCTTGTTATGGGAGTGGGCGGGGAGCTTGTCATAGACACAGATAACATGACTATAACAATGGATGGTCAAAATGTGATGCGCTTCCTAAGCCGTGATAGTGAATTTTTCCTACTTAATCCATCTGAAAATGAACTTACATTTACAAGTGGAAACATCAACGACCGGGCGGATATGCGAGTGCTTTGGCGTGATGCATGGTTATAAAGGGGGCTGGAAGTATTGAGCGTAGCAAATAAGCCGCGAATATATAATCAGCGTATGGAGTTGGAGGCCGTGCTGGAAAATGGGAAAGCAGGCTATAGAGAGGTTTTCAACGGCCTTTGGACAGCTTCTTTTACACTTCCGGCGGACGACCCTAAAAATGAATATTGCAAGCCCTTTAACTATGTAGAAATTTTTGATGAAAGGCGGCGCATAGAACTTTTCCGCATCGTGGGGGAAGATTTCACCCGCGCTGTAAAAGGCTTTCGAACATATGCCTGTGAGCATGTAATAATTACGCTTTTAGATGATGTGCTTTTCAAGTTTCACCAAATTGGCAATAGGGGCGTATTCACGCCGGAAGCTATAAATTATGTATTGAGTTTTCAGACTACACAAAATTGGCGGCTTGGCCGCTGTGATTTCAACCATCAATTTTTATATAAATGGGAAAGTGAAAATTTGCTTGCGGCATTATTCTCTATCCCCCGGCCATTTATAAACAAATGGCATTTTACGTATGACACAACATCTTATCCGTGGACATTTAACCTTGTACGGGCGGAAACGGAAATAGGATGCGAGCTGCGCCGCCGCAAAAATATGCAAGGCGTAACAAAAAATATGGATGTTAAAAATCTTGTAACCCGTATATATCCGCTTGGCTACGGAGAGGGGGACAACCAGCTTACTATTGCAAGCGTTAATAATGGCGTACCATTTTTGGATGCAGATACTATACCCATTTACGGAGTAAAACAAAGTATCTGGACAGACCGTCGTTTTGAAAATGCTGATAGCTTAATGGCCACAGGCAGCCAAATGCTAGAAGAACTCAAACATCCATATGTAAGTTATTCTGTAGAGTCTATAGACCTCTTCAAGCGTACCCATGATGAATTTGACGAATTCCGAGAAGGCAAAATGGTGCGGGTTATCGACCGGGCGGATGGCATTGACCTAGACACTAGAATAATGGAAATATACAAACCCGACGTAACCACTGCGGATATAGTCGTAGTCATTGCCAACAAAGACCGCAATGTAGCCGGGAGCATTGCCGCACTACAGGAGCGAGCGCGGATAAATGAAACCTACGCCCAAGGCTCTGAAACACCGCAACATATCCCATTTGCAGATAATGCAGAACCGGGGTTTCCCGCAGTTTTTGAATTTTTCATTGATGCGGGTATGGTAAATATCAATCAAGCCCGTTTGAGAGTACGCTTAGAACCATACCGGGCATTTTCCAGAGCTATCCGGGGAGGCGGTGGGGTAACATCTACCACGTCCAGCGGCGGCGGGACTACTCAAACCTCCACCAGTGGCGGCGGGACAACGGCCACAACCACACAGCAAAATACCTTGACCCATACCACCACGCAGCAAGCCGTTCAGAGCCCGACTACCTCTACCACAAGTACGCAAACTCCCACAACCTCTACGCAAGCCCAGCAAGCCGCCACAACGCAAAACGGTGGCGGGGGCACAAGCGGGGCAAGTAATCAAACAGTCACCGGAAGCGGGGGTTTTGGCACAGGGCAGCATACGGGTTATGCAGGGTCGTTTATAAACTTTTCAACTGTATCGAGCACACCCAGCCAGCATAATCACACAATTAACCAGCACCAGCATTCATATCAGCTGATTGCCCACACTCACGGCATGGCCCATACTCATATAATATCAGCCCACTCTCATCAATTGACGATACCCGGCCACAGTCACACCGTAACCATCCCCGGTCACAGTCACAGTGTAACCATACCGGCCCATAGCCACAGCGTAACCATACCGGCCCATGGCCACAGTGTAACCATACCGGCCCATAGTCATAACGTAACCATTCCACCGCACGACCACGGGATTACCCTACCCGACCATACCCATGATATAGAATTTGGCATAGTCACCGGGGAGCGGGCGGAAAGCATAAGTATCCGGGTTGATGGCAACACCGTGCCCATCACCGGAAGCCTGGACGATATAAACATCATCCCATTTCTACGGACAGACGGCGGCGGGCGCATTGTCCGTAACGCTTGGCACCGGCTGGAAATTATACCAAACACTCGCACACGCATAGCGGCGTGTGTTTTTTTAAGTGTCTTTACAAATTCGAGGGGAGGCGAAAATCTATGATTGAATTATTACCGATGTTTCCCGGCGCAGTAAATAGCCCCGAAACATTTATAACGGCGGACGTGTCCGAAACGGACACAATTATAACCGTACAAAGCACAACAGGTTTCCCAGAAACCAACGAACCCTATGTACTCGTACTAGGTGGAGGTTTCCCCAATGCTGAAACCATCAGGGTAATAGCGGTAAGCGGCAATACTCTCACAGTGGAGCGAGGCTATCAAGGTACAGCGCAAGCATGGCCGCAGGGCACAACAATAGCCTGTAACTTCACGGAGGCACATTACCGGGCTTTGGTAGAAAATACTAAAAGTCTTAGTAGTGCTTTGAATCACGCTAATTCAGAATTGGACAATATGGCGAATGAATTAACCGCTATCCAGAGCGTAGTTGCCGGCCAAAACATCCTCCGCAATTGGGATTTTAGGCATATAGCAAGTATTATTAACCAGAGAGGGTTGATGGAGTATGAAAATCTAAATTGGGGGGCCATTTATAGTATTGACAGATGGGCTGTAGCTTGTGGAACTTTAACCATGCAAAACGGTGGCATCAGACTTACTCGTACATCAACCATTCGTCCTGATACTGTCTTCTCGCAATCCATTGAGTTTCCAGATTCTTATGCTGGTATGACAGTAACATTGTCAGTAAAAATTCCCGAAGGTATATTTTTTAATACACACGCCATCCCTTTAATCAATGGCTCAAATTGGAGCGGTGGCATGACGCCTCTTGGGAATACGTCATTTGTCACATACTTATGGAGAAATGCTGCGGGGGTATTAACCTTTAATGTGGGCTCCATAGAAGGAACTCCCGTCGGCTCTTTTATTGATATTGAAGCCGTCGAACTCGTACCCGGCACTGTTTCCACTCTGGCCAACCGTGTGCCGATGGATTTCGGGCGGGAGTTACTAACCTGTATGCGGTTTTATGAAAAATCGTATCCATACCATATTGCTCCTGGTGCGGCTACAGTGCATACGGCCCTTACAAGAAGCATTGTTGACAGAAATGGCATCTTTGCATCTGGTTTCATGTTCCAAGTACCTAAGAGAATTCCACCTCGAGTGACGATTCACTCATTTAGGACGGGAAATATTAATGAAGTCGAGCCAGCATTTATCACTACACCCATTTCAGTTACAGCAATTGAGGGTGTTTCATCTT
>WQSB01000008.1 GCA_009788085.1 Defluviitaleaceae bacterium | reverse complement strand
ATATGCGGCAATCAATATCAACAATGACATGCACAAGGGCATTATAGACCGTTTTCGCTCTATGCCTGTGTCCAAGGCGGCTGTACTGGTTGGCCACTCGGCTGCCTCCGTTGTAAGAAATACAGTCACAACCGTCATAATCATCGCCACGGCCTTTATCGTGGGCTTTAGGCCCCAGGGCGGTTTTGTGGATTGGCTTATGGTTGCGGGTGTGCTTTTGTTGTTTATAGTAGCCATTTCTTGGATTGCTGTATTATGCGGGCTTGTGTCAAAGACCCCGGAAAGCTCCGGCGGTTTAATGTTTCCGTTATTTATTCTGCCCTTTGTAAGTTCCGGCTTCGCACCCACGGACACTTTGCCCCGCTGGCTTAGATTTTTTGCGGAGCATCAGCCCATGACCCCCATTATTGACAGCACCCGGGCTTTGATGCTTGATTTGCCCTTGGGTGGGAGTTTGTGGTTAGCCTTGGCGTGGTGCGCGGGTATAATCATTGTTGCTTTCGCCGCAGCGGTGCAGGTTTACAAACGCAAGCTGGTTTGACAATGCATGACCCAAAGTCTAAGATATACAGCAAACGACAATTCAAAACGTGAGGCGGGCGGGATACTGCCTTGTGGTGAACAAGTATACGGGAGGGCCAAGTGAAGGATTTTACGCATTTCGATGAGCAGGGCAATGCAATAATGGTGGATGTAAGTCAGAAGCAGGCAAGTGAGCGTCAGGCTATAGCTCAAGGGCGAATAAAAATGACTGCCGAGTGTTATCAGGCATTACTTCAGGGTTTGATAAAAAAAGGTGATGTGCTGGGCGTGGCCCGGATTGCGGGGATTATGGCGGTCAAGCAATGCCCTTCACTTATTCCGCTGTGTCACAGTTTGTTGGTAGAAAAAGCATCCGTTGATTTTGCCCTAAGTGACGAAGAAAACGAAATAACAGCCACATGCACCGTAAAAACTACGGGTGTCACAGGCGTTGAAATGGAAGCACTAACAGGCGTGAGCATAACCCTTCTTACGATTTACGACATGTGCAAGGCCGTGGACAAAAACATGGAAATAAACGGCATCCGGCTATTGGAAAAAACCGGCGGAAAGAGCTCATGATTGACTACATGCGTTTATCTATCACCGACCGCTGCAATTTGCGCTGTAAATACTGTATGCCCGAAGAAGGGTTGGAGTCGCTGGCCCATAGCAATATTCTCCGCTATGAAGAGATTTTATTGATATGTAAAGCGGCGGTAAAAGCCGGGATTTGCAATATTAAGGTGACGGGGGGCGAGCTCCTTGTGCGCAAGGGCTGCATAGGTTTTTTAAGGGAGCTTAAAGCCCTTGGGGGCATCGAAAGCGTAACCATAACCACAAACGGAATTTTATTGGAGCCCTATGTGCCAGACCTCGTCGAAATGAAAATAAACGGCATAAACATCAGCCTAAACAGCCTTAGTGCCGAAACATATAAACAGCTTACGCGCAAGGATGAATTTGCCGCCGTATGGCGTTCCCTTAATAAGGCCGTCGAAGCGGGGCTGCGGGTGAAAATCAACTGCGTCCCCATAGCCGGACAAAATGATACGGAAATACTTTCTTTTGCGCGATTGGCGGAAAATATGCCAATAGACGTGCGGTTTATAGAGCTTATGCCCACATCTGCGGGCGAGAAGTTTACGGGGGTCAAAAGCGAGGAAATTCTGGGGCGTATTAATGAAGCGTATCCAGATTTGACACAGGACACGCAGCGGCGCGGGCCCGGCCCGGCCAAGTATTATAAAAGCAGTAAAATGCGGGGCAGCATCGGTTTAATAGACGCGGTAAGTAGCTGCTTCTGCCCAGAGTGCAACCGCGTGCGACTGACAAGTGATGGTTTTCTAAAGCTCTGCCTTTTTCATGACGAGGGCTTGGATTTGCGGGAACTGATTCGAAGTGGCGCGGATGAACACGAAGTAGGGGAAGCTTTTGCAACCGCGCTTCTGCGCAAACCGGGGCTTCATATGCTGGGCAGTCAATCGGGAATAAAGGATATGTCACGGATAGGGGGCTGATAAGTGTGATAGGAATTGTAAAAGCGGTCTGTGCCGCAGATGTTCGTGGCGTACAAAAGCAAGATGTAACCAGCGCGAGGCTTCAAGTTGGTTGGGGTTTGGAGGGTGATGCCCATGGCGGCGATTGGCATCGTCAAGTCAGCTTAATTTCATACGACGTGGTAAAAAAATTCAACGAGCTTGGGGCAGGGGTGAATCATGGGGCTTTTGGCGAAAACCTCGTGGTTGAAGGCATCGACTTTCGCGCTTTGCCTATTGGTTCGCGGTTAAAATGTGGCGATTGCGTTCTGGAAATCACACAAATCGGCAAGGAATGCCACACCCGCTGTCAAATTTATCATAAAATGGGCGATTGTATCATGCCTCGCGAGGGCGTATTTGCCCGGGTTATACAAAGCGGGATTATATCGGCAGGGGATACGATGGAGCTTTTGGCAAGCACTAAAAAAGGCCTAAGTGCGGCCATAATAGTGATTAGTGATAAATGCTCAAAAGGTGAGCGGGAGGATAAAAGCGGCCCGATTATTGAAGAAATGCTAAAAGATGCCGGGTACAATGTAGTCGGTCAAGTATTAGTGCCAGACGAGCAAAAAACAATCGAAAACGAGCTTATTAATCTGGCGGACAGACAGCAGGCGGATTTGATTTTAACCACTGGGGGCACAGGGTTTTCGCGGCGCGATATAACGCCCGAGGCAACGCTTGCCGTGGCGGAGCGTCAGGCCCCCGGAATCGCAGAGGCAATACGCTCCCATTCGCTAAAAATTACCAACCGGGCAATGTTTAGCCGCGCGGTGTCGGTTATTCGCGGCGGCACGCTGATTATAAATTTACCGGGCAGCCCAAAGGCCGTGGGCGAAAGCTTGGAGTATGTACTCCCGTTTCTAAAACACGGCCTTGAGATTTTGCGTGGTGATGCGCATGAATGTGGGGGATGAACATATGAAACCTAGTATCCGAATCCGCTTGGTCAAAGAAAAACCGTTTTATGGCCCGGGCCCGCATTTATTGCTACAGCTTACCCATGAAACGGGCTCTCTGCGGGAGGCCTGCCGCAATATGGGAATCTCCTACAGCAAGGGTAGAACCATAATAGCACGTTTGGAGCAGCAATTGGGCTTTCCCGTTATCGTAAGCCAGCAGGGGGGAAAGACCGGCGGCAATTCAGTCGTTACCCCAGAGGGCAAAGAGCTTATGCAAAACTATGCCGGGTTTATGGAGGAAATAAAAAAGCGCGTAGATGAAGTATTCACGCGCTATTTTACTTAGGGCGTGTTCCCGCACCCAGAAAATTTTTTGGTGCTTAAACCGCTTTATCCTCGAAATACTCGACAATATTTTCAACGTGGCCGGCACAGCGTTCCAAGTCTGAAAGCATATTAACAAAGGCGATTCCGCCACGCGGGTCGCTTTTTTCAGTTTTAAGACGCTTGACATGGTTTTTGGTGTACTCTTTGCACAGCTCATTAATTTCGTTCTTATACTCATTAATCCGCTGAATATGCTCCTCTGTGCGGACATCAAAGGCCTCTATTGTTAATGTCACCATTTTTACAACTTCGCTGCCAAGTGTGCTAAGCTCCGTCATAGCCTCTGGGGAGAGCCGCAGTTTTTTCTTTTTCTTTGTGCGAATGTCATAGGTGGCGATATTCTGAGCGTGGTCTCCGATTCTTTCTACGTCGGAGGCAATGTACAGGAGTGTGCTTAGTTTTTTCATGTCGGCAGCCGATTCCACATTTTGCAGTTCCATCAGCATGGAGGTAATCTGACGGTTAAGGAAATTAATCGACGACTCCCCTTCAAGCACACCGGCAACCCTTTCATCGTCGCCTGTGTGGAATGCGTCAAGGGCAAGCTCAAGGTTGATTAACGTCATGGTGCCCATGCGTTTGAGCTCATTGTAAGCTTGGTCGATAGCCACGGCGGGTGTTGTGCCGCTGTCGCTTTTAATGAAAACCAGATGCTTTGCGTCAACCCATTTTGTGCGCTTGGGTATAATCTTGTACATGAGTGCCGCCAAATGCCCGACAAAGGGCAGAAACATTAATGTCAGCCCCACCTTAAAGAAGGTATAGAACCAAGCCAGTTGCACCGCGTTATCGTCCCATGTATTTGTAAACCACCCCAAAACACCTGGGAAAACGTGAATCAGCACACCAAAAACAACACAGCCTATGGTGATAAAAATTAAATTTGCAAGTGCTGCGCGCTTACTTTCGCGTTTACCGGCAAAGGAGGCCAGCACCGCTGTAATGGTAGTGCCCGCACTGATGCCCAGCACTAAAAACGCGGCGGTGGTAAAGCTCAAATAAACATCACCATGCAAAATGGCAATCAGAATGCCTGTGGCCGCCGTGGAGCTTTGTATAACAGCGGTAAAAAGGAAACCCGCCAGCACCGCCAGAATCGGATTGGCAAAAGCGGTAAGCACCGACTGGAAGCCCGGCGTCTGGGCGAACATTCGCAGGGGGTCGCCCATTACCGAAAGGCCAAAGAACAGAATGCCCACGCCCAGCACTATAAACCCGGTATCCTTAACCACTTTTTTCTTCAGGAACAAATACATAACAAGGCCGAAGAAAATAAACAGTGGCGCGACAGCGGTTATGCCCGGGAAAGCAAACAGATGCGCGGTAAGAGTCGTGCCAATATGCGCGCCTATAATAATGCTGATGGCCTGCGCAAGAGTCATTAGCCCCGCATTAATAAACCCGACTGCCATAACCGATGTGGCCGTAGAGCTTTGAATGAGGACGGTGACAATGGCCCCGACTCCTATTCCAAGAAAGCGGTTGGATGTGGCGCGCTCAATTATCGTGCGCATACGGTTGCCGGCCAACTCCTCCAAGCCAACCATCATCATTTTCATGCCGTATAAAAACAGGCCCAAGCCGCCAAAAATCAAGAAAACATATTGAACATTAGTAGGGATGCTCATGCTTCGTCTTCCTTATCAGTCTCGACAGTTACAGTCTCGATTGCCACTGTCGCGCCTGTGGCCGCTGCGGCTGATAATGCTGCTTTTTTATCGGCCCTGCGCTCTTGAATAATGGGCACAATAACCGACAACACGGCCAAAGACAGGAAAATCAGCGTAAGAGGACGGGTGTAGAAGCTTTCTATGCCGTCTCTCATCATAGCTTGGCGGAAGTTCATTTCCATGATGCGCCCAAGCACTACACCCAGCACCACCGGTGCAACCGGATAATTGTACCGCTTAAACAGCCAGCCAATAACGCCAAAGCCAATTGTCATTCCCACATCCAGCATAGAGCTTCTGATAGCATAGCTGCCTATAATCGTAAACAGGAATATAAGCGTATAAAGTATGGGCTTTTTAATGTTGGTGGTGCGCACAAAAAGCTTTGTACCAAGGAAGCCTATAACCAACACGAAAAAGCTGGATATGAACATGGTGGCAAACATGCCGTACACAAGGTCGGGAGCGGTGGCAAAAAGCTCCGGCCCGGGGTTTAAGCCGTGAATCATAAGTGCCGCCATAAGAACCGCCACAGTAGGCGCGCCGGGTATACCAAGTGCCAGCATCGGCACCAGCGAGCCGCCGGTATTCGCGCTGTCGGACGCGCCGGAGGCGGCAACGCCCTCAGGCGCACCCTTGCCAAACTGCTTGGAATTTTTGCTGATACGTTTTTCAAAATCATAAGCTAGAAAAGAAGCGATGGCACTTCCCGCACCGGGCAAAATGCCGATTATAGTGCCCACAACGCTGGCTCTAAGCATGGACCATTTCAATTTCCAATAGTACAGCATGTTGGGGTACACATAGGTATGCTTTTCAAATTTTTGGTCAGTTACTTTATAGTTTTCAATATTGTGGAAAAGCTCACCCAGCGCGAACAATCCAATCATTACCGGCATCAAGTGGATACCGTCAAACAATCGAACCACGCCAAAGGTGAAACGCGGGAAGCCAAGCATTGGGTCCGTACCCATGGTGTTGATTAGCAAACCAAAAAGTACGGCAACCAGTGCCTTTGGCCAGTTTTTTCCGCCCAGTGTAGCAACAGTCGCAAGACCCAGCACACACAGCGCGAAGTATTCCGCAGACCAGAAGTTAAGGGCCCACCGTGCCATAGGCGTCGCAAACAAGACCAAAATTACCGAGCCGAACACACCGCCCACAAAGGAAGACCAAAGCAAAATACCAAGTGCCTCGCCTCCCCGCCCGGATTTTGACATGGGATAACCGTCAAAAAGGGTGGGCACGGAAGACGGCGTACCCGGCGTGTTGATAGTCACCGCCGGTATACATCCGCTATAGTTGCCGCCTTTGTAGCAGCCAAGCAGTAATGCCATGGCGTTTATGGGATTCATTGTGAAAGTAAAAGGCAATAAAAGGGCAACTGCCATGGAAGTTGAGATTCCGGGGATGGTGCCGAGTATAATGCCCACAACAACGCCCACAAAAACCATCAACAGCGGCATAAGCGCAAACATGACACCCATGCCAGCGGCTAAATTACTAAGAAGCTCCATTTGTCGTAAGCCCCCTAACCTATAATATTCTCTATAATACTGCCGACAGGCAGCCTAACACTTAACAGCCTTGCAAAAACCAAATATGAAAACACAATCCAGCCCGCGGGTACCGCGATAAGCTCAACCTTGTTGCGCGAGCCAAGTATCCACATAACAGTAACAATAAACAACGCCGAGCTAATGTAGTAACCGATGAAATTAAACAGGCCGACACTAATCACCAGCACGGTAAACACAATGGCTATAAGTCGCATATTTCCCCATTTTGGGTCAACTTCTTCTTTGTTTCGGAAGATGGGGATTAGGGTAAGTACAATAACAGGCAGCAACGAGTAAAACCACAGACGCGGAATCGTGCTTCCGGGGGTCATGCCGACCAAGATTCCCCTAGGCACGGGAAAAGTGTACGTAATAAAATAAAATACAAGGAAAACCCAAAAAATCCCCGCCAAGACCATCAGCTGGCCTCTATAGGGGTGTAGTCTCTTGACAAGCTGAATAACCCCAAGTATCAAGCCTAAAAAAACAGCCAGCAACAGAAAATGAAGCGGCAAAGCCAATTCTTCAAACCATGTTCCAATTGTCGTAAAAAGCTCCGTCAAACCAAAGCCCTCCTTTGGCATCCTTCGTTACGATACAGCACAGGCGGCTTTTTGAGCCGCCCGTGCTATTTTCGTATATTCGAGAGATACAAAAAATTTAATCTAACATGCCCAGATATCTTAACCAGTATTCAGTTATATCCATGGTCTCTTGAATGACTTCTCTAAACTCTTGGGTGAATACTGCTGTTGGGGCAATAGCATTGCCTGCGTTGTATTCTACCCATTCTGGGTTTTGAGCAACAAGATAGATAAGTTGTTGGAACCATTGAATCATTTCTGGCGGTGTGCCTCTTCTTACTGCATAACCACGCCACATGTGCATGTCGTTAAGTTGAGGGAAGCCAAGTTCTGCAAAAGTGGGGGAATCTTCAAAGCCGGGCATACGCTCGGGGGAAGCAATTGCGGCTACCCACAAGTCGCGGCCTGCTGTGTCAAATGGATTACCCATTTGCACATGAGCTTCGCCACCAAGTACGGCTGCCGCACCAAGGGGGCCGGACTCGAAAGGAATAGCCGTGCCGGTTACGCCGGTGGCTTGCCATGTAAGCAAAGCTTCAAAGTGTTTGTTTCCGCCTAGCATTGGAACGGCCCAAATTTGTCCGCCGTCCAATTCTCTGGCTTGCTCAAGAATACCGTGGAAGTCCATACCTGCGTCGCGGGCTTCGTTTGTGATGATAATAGCAGCAGGGTCTCTTTGGATTTTGGCAATCCAGTAATACCCGTCAATGTACTGCTCTAAGGGCCAACCGTGGGCAACAGCATTGTTTACGTTAGACATTGCTGCACCGAAGATTGTGTATCCGTCCGCGGGGCGGCTCAAGGCTTCTGTGGAGGCGAGACGGGTTGCACCGCCGGCCATGTTTTCTACGATTAAAGTAGCATCGGTATAGTTGCGCATTGCAATGTCAATAAGCAAACGTGTGGCTACGTCCATACCGCCGCCGGGTGCTACGTGGGTCAAAATGGTAATGGGGCCGGTGGGCTGCCAGATGGAAGCCAGATGCTCTTGTGGGGTCATATCTGGTGGTGGTGGTTCTGGTGTGGCAACCGGCGCAGGTGCAGGTGCGGGGGCTGGAGCCGGGGGTGGTGCAGGTGCGGGGGCCGGCGCAGGTGCCGGAGCCGCAGGCTCGTTACCGCCACAACCGGTAAGTGCCAGCGCGACGGAAAACAGCAGAATTGCAAACAGTGAAACTAAGGTCTTTCTCATAATCTTCCTCCTTGTTTTTCCTTATTTTTTTGCAAACATATCAAAAGCCATTCCGTGCCTTAGGCCGCGGTCGCTGATGGTCAGCTTATCCACGCCTAGGCGGCTGATGATTACCTTTAAAATGCAGGCCCCGGCCAAAATAACATCGGCGCGTTTGGGCTGCAAGCCTACAATATCCTTGCGTTCTTCGATGGTTCTTGAACTGTAAGCTTCGATTTGTTCTTCCACGTCGGTCAGCGTAAGCGTAGAGCCTTGAATCACATCCGGGTCGTACTTGGCCATTTTGTGTTTTACGGCACCCATGCTGGTTACGGTTCCGCCCATGCCCACAAGCTGTGACACGTTGCCGCAGACATCATTTTCGGCAAAAACGCTGTCAATTTCTTGGATGGCGGCACTAACGTCCGATTTCGAAACGGGGTCTGCCTTAAAATATTTTTCCGTAATACGGATAGCCCCCAAATCTACGCTAAACCGTTTACTTACCGCTTTGCACTCACCAAAAACAAATTCGGTGCTGCCGCCGCCGGTGTCAAAAATGGCAAGTTTTCCGTCTTGAAGGGGGAGGCCGGAAAGCACGGCCAAATAGGCCAGTCTGGCTTCTTCCCCGCCCGGAATGACGGAAAGCTGAATACCGCTGGTTTCCTTGACAAGCTTTACAAACTCATCTGTGTTTTTTGCATTGCGCAACGCCATGGTTCCGACGCATACAATCTCGTCAGCCCCGTTTGCGCGGGCTTTTTCCGCAAACCTGGATATGGCTTCGCTGTTACGCCGCATTGCCTCGGTGCTTATTACCCCGGTTTCGCGTAGGCCCTCGCCCAAGCGGACAATGTCGTTTTCATCTATTACGGCTTGAACTGTGCCGTCCTGTCCGACTTCGCCCAAAAAGAATTTGATGGAATTAGACCCTACATCTATTATTGCTTTTCTGCTCATAAGGGTACCCCAACAGCAGTTTTCATGGCGTTAATATAGTTGATATTTTCAAACCCGGCAAGGCTGAGCTCGCGCACAGTGGCTATTACATTGGCCGGGTCAGTGTGCTCCACACAAATGGTGCGCATGGGAACCCCGTTAAATTTTGTTTCGGCAATTTCCACGGTGGCATTGTTTATTTCATATGCCTGACGCTCTTTGTAAACATCTACGATGCACAGTTGCTCGCAGGGGATAACCAACTCCTCCAGAAACTCTGTGTAGGTGTAAATGTCCCTCTTAAACTCCGGTATCGTTACCTTGAAAAAGTCGCGGAACAAAACCTCCAGCTTTTCCTTAGAGATGGGGCAACCCTCTTTCATTGCCGGATACCATTGCTCGAGCTTGTCGCCGTTTACCTGCTTCAAGGTTTTGATATCAATTAAATCGTCGCGAATTTTTACATTTTCGTTGCTTGCTTTTGACAATATATACTTCTCTTCGCTCTTCTTGAACCCCCCCTTTTCATGCCGATTAATTTTTTCTTCCGCCTCACCAAACTCTTGGCCAAACGTGCGCCATTCCCATCGTGGTATAATCACAAGCAATCCTCCTTCACAGGTGTTCAGTAACTTTGCACAATTATACAATAATATAATGCATAAATTTAGGCAATAGACTAAATTTTGTGAAGTTCACAGGTAAAAGGCTGTGGGATGCAAAAAGTGCACTTAAAAGCGAAGAAAGACACTTCCAGTTTAGGAAGCGTCTTTCTTTAACAGGCCGTTAGACCTTTTAATTGCCACGAGAATCAGGTGGGGTGACAGTTCCCACATCTCCTAACTTCTTATGGGGGGCGACGGCCGCCCGTTCCGTCCTCCGATTCTCAATACAGTATATCCGCCTCAACTATAATCTATGCCTGTCCTTGTGTCAATGCCTTTAGAGTGCCGTTGGCAATGAAGCTATCTACCTTGGCGCGGTTTCGGGTAAAGAGTGAGCGGGCAAAATATTTACCGCTCTGGGAAACCCGGACGGCAACCTTACCAAGTTGGATTTCATTCATTTTCTACACGCCCCCACAAAGTATTTGCAAATAATATCATTTATAACAAAAGCGGCACAAGGATTTTTCCTCGTGCCGCTTTGCTTTTTTGGTGCTTGTTACGTTTTACAGGATAATTTCAATCTCTCTTGTGTCGTCGTTGAAAATGACGGTTGCGCCGAAGAATTCTGCTACGAAGCGTAGGGGCAGCATCATTCGGCCGTCCTCAATGAAAGCGGGGACATCCATTCCGGGCATCATTTGGCCGGGGGCGAGGATGAGCTCTTGGCCGTTTAGGACAATTATTGCCCTGTGGTTGTGGGTATCCCACTGCACATCCGCGCCAAGGCTTTCGGCTACGAAACGCGCCGGAATCATTGCGCGGCCATCAGCATTATCGGGTAGTGCGCCCATATTGGTGATGGTGCCATAGACTGCGTCCACGATAATCGGGGAGTCCAGAGCCATGCTGACTCTGCGGAGGTTGGGCACGTAGACTATTTCCAAAAGCCCTGTATAAAGGACGGTGTCAATTGAAAACTGTCCTGTTTCCGGGTCAAACGTGCCGCCAACGGGGATGCCGTCAATCAATAGCACGATGCGGGCGGGGTTGAGGTCTTCGATGTCAAAGCCGGACATATCCACGGTAATAGTGTATGGTATGCCAACACTCTCTACCTCTTCGCCGTCACGTATTATGGTTATTTCGGCTGTTACGAATACTTGAACGTCATCGTCGCCCGGTTCTTCGCCGTCATCGTCGTGGACGGTTTCGGCAATGCGTACGATGAAGCTGCTGCTTTCATCTTCCAGCAGAGCGTCTAGGAAATCAGATGATATCGTCACCGTTACGGTTCCGCTTACGATATCAAGGGCTGCTTCGGCTTCAACCAAAATTTCAATGGTTTCGGCAGAAAGAAGCACATCGTCAACGCCCTCTGGCAGTGTGATTACTATGACAGGCTCGTCGTCTTCGCCTAATTCGTCCAACTGGTCGAGAACATCCTCGTGGTTTTCTTCTTCCGTTGGTGGCGGCGGGGCTGGTTCGTCATCGGGTGTAACCGCCGTTGGTGGTGGTGTCACGACGGGGCCGGCTCCTGCGCCATTGTCGGGGACATGACCTGCGACGGGGGTGCATGTGCAATTTGCCAAGCCGCATCCTGTACCGGGCCTACGGCAAGCATTGGCGTCACATTCGCAAGTGCGCGCGTATCTAGCCAAAACCGTTGATGTTCTAAGGCCGCTTCTGGGTTCAAGAATATCTAGGTATTCAAGCAGTTCTTGAAGCTCTGCACGTACTGCATAAACTTCCTCGACAGTTGCGTCTTCGAACGAGACTGACGCCTCAACGATGTATTCAATGCCGGTGCCGCATTCGGTTCTTAGTGGCATTACTTCAATGGTAAGGCCGATGTTGTCTGGGGTGCTCCATCCTATGGGGCTTCTGTTGTCATATCTTCTGTAGATAACGGGGCCGTGAGCCACAACGCGCTCAAGGTTTTCCAGATACCACTCGAGGCTTGAGATGTTGACGGCATTAATCAGCGCGGTTGGAATGTAGGTTGCCAGCAACTCCCTTGCAAACTCCTCTGTGGGAAGGGGATTGGTGATTATATCAGTGACGGGGCCTCTGTTATCGCCGATTCGTGCGTATGACAGCTGTGCAGGGGAGTGTGTCAAAGACAGCACCGCAGAGTCGTAACTCCAGTCAACCTCAAAATCCCAGCCGCTACCAAAGCCTTGCGAATAGGCAATGTCCATTGCGGCCTGTATCGACTCTTCAGAAACGGGGCCTACGAGGGGTATTCTGTTTCTGTAAGTCACTTGGAAGGGGTTGGGCTGCCAGTCTCTGTGACGGACACGGTTAATCCAGCCGTACTGGCTGAAAACTTGGTCTGGCGTATCCATCCACTGGATGGTGAGTATACGCTCGCGGCCGGGTAGTCCACCGGTTGCTGCGGTGCCCGCGCCGCCAAGTAGCAATTCGCGGTAATGAAGCCTAAAGCCGCCGCAATCGTAAAGCACCCGTGAAGCGTCAAGCAGAAACGCTATTTCAAAGTCCATTTCCAATGGTGGCAATCCCGGCTCTTCGGTAAGCACCGTAGCCCATCCGTACACAGTGTTGTCGTGAACGGAAGTTGCCGTTATGAATAAGGTGCAATAAGTTTCATCGGCAGCTATAGTTAATAGGCCAGTGTCGCTGAGGGTTGTGCCTGTTACCCCACCATCCAAAAGCCATGTTACGGCGGTATTGGTCACGCCGCCTACCGTAACAACATCTGCCGTAAACTGCTGAGTTTGCCCCGGTTCTACTACCTCAAATCTGGGGTCAACCACTACGCCAAGGACGGCCGGTGCCGGAGGCGTATCATGTGAGCTGAAGACAATGTTGTTAATGGAAGTGTTGCCGCCTGCCACGGGCAAGTCTGGCGCATGGTCGGAACGTCTTAGATTGCTTGCAATAAAGACTTTGATTTGTACAGTTGCCTGGTTGTTTACAGTAGCGGGCAGCGGAACATCAACAAAGGTGTCTCCTCTGCCATCAGGGTGCTCGTTAAAAACCAGCTCACGTACACCAATATCTCTCCATGGCCCTGTTGTTCCCAGCCGGTAAGCCAATCCAAATTCGGCGGGGCCGTTATTGCTTGAGGATTGCTGGGCAGAGAATGTGATATTGCTGTGGCCTAAAGTGCTGAGAGTGATTTGGAAGCCTGCTGAATTGTTTGCGGTGGTTGCTTCCACGGGGGTCGGAAACCATCCGGAGGCATTGTTTGGAACGTTAATCATATTTCCTGTACCCAAGGTCGCCCGTAGGCCTCCGGCATAGAAAAACTCAAGCATTGATGTATCTCTTGCGGCACCATGAGTGGCGCGCAAGTACAATGCACCGGCTGTAAAGGTGGCTGAAGTATGATTCCAAGCCAAAAAGACCGCCTCATCCGGTGCATAAACCGTAACCTCTGCGGTGGCATACATGCTGGTGGTCGCTACGGAAGTTGCCCTTACGGTCAGGGTGTCAGCCGTTTCATTGGCAGCTACAGTTAGTAGACCGGTGTTGCTGTTGATGTTCGTACCGGATGCTTCGTTGCCGGTTACGCTCCAAGTTACGGTGGTGCTAAGCGCGGAACCGGTTGTTCCTACCACAATAGCGTTTCCTTGGAATGGCTGAGTCGTACCCACCGCCACTTCCGCAGTTCTGGGAGAAACTACTACACCGGCAACAGTGTATGGTATTTCAATAGCCTCTCCACTGAAAACGACATTGTTAATAGATGTGTTGCCGCCATTCGGGGCCAATGAAAGCACGCCGTCAGAACGTCTGGCTCTGCTTGCGACATAAACTT
Organism: Defluviitaleaceae bacterium; assembly: GCA_009788085.1. Taxonomy (GTDB): domain Bacteria; phylum Bacillota; class Clostridia; order Lachnospirales; family WQUN01; genus WRAH01. The sequence goes on along the minus strand of WQSB01000008.1, from coordinate 21,867 downwards.
TTATTTGCACAAAAGGTTGATTAAACGTAGTGCTGGGTAATTGGACATTTTCAAAGGTGTTTGTCATCCCAAATCCGGGGCCGTCACTAACAAGAATGGTGTTTGCCCAGCCGGGGCCAAATGAAGTCCATGACCCTGTTGTGTTAAGCCTGTAAGCTAATCCAAAGTCACGCGGCCCGTTGTTACTTGAGCCTTGTTGGGCGGAGAACGTAATGTTTTCCTGACCCAAGGTGCTGAGGGTAAACCGCCAGCCTCCCGCGTTGTTCGCGTTTATAGCACCATCACCGGCAGGGAACCATCCGGCTGCAACGCCTGGCGCATTGACTGCTGCCCGGTTAGCGTGGCCAAGCTCTGCCACTTCTCCATTGGCATAAAAAAATTCCAGTGTTGTTAAAGCAGCTGTCGCCCCGGATGTTGCAGGCCAGTTGTACACATTGGATGCGGTGGGATTGGTATAATTCCAAGCCAAAAATACCTCACTGCTTATACTTGCAGCGATTATTCCGGCAAAGCCGCTTTGTATAACTGGTGCAAGTGAATAGTCACCTTGCGGGGGTGGGCAACATTGGTCAGAAGGTAGAACTTGCTCTTCTGTTTGTCCGTAGTTGTCTTGTTTAGGAGGATAAGTGCTTTCCTTGGTATAATCCCCCTGGGTGTGGTCGCCATCCTCAATGTAGTAGCCTTGTTCGGTATAGGCGTTTCCGTAGCCATTTTCATAGCCGTAAACCCCGGCCGAAACCGGTACGACCCCGAACACCATCAAAAGAGAAAGTGCCAGCGCAATGAATTTTTGCATTTCTTTCTTTATTGCCATAATTAAAATCCTCCCTGTCTCCTTTTATTTTGTTTGATTGTTAAAATGCAGCTTATTTTGTCACTTTTGTTCAGATTTTCCTAATCCTCCTATCTGTCATACATTAACTTTGCACAATTAAACGATAATATAATGTGCTAATACTGGCAATAGATTTTATTTTGTTAAGTTCACAGGGAAAAGGTTGTGACAGGTAGCGTCAAATAAAAAAAGCCACCAACCATGCACATATACTGCATCTTGGCTGGTGACTCAAATATGGTATGCCATTATTGCTTCGTTCATGTCTTGATAATTGCACACAATTGTGGGATAATAATGCCACAAAGGAGAGTGGTCTTATGCCGCAAATTATTCCAATCCGTGATTTGAAAAATACTGGCGCAATTTCTCAAATGTGCCAAGAATCCCGCGAACCCATTTATGTCACCAAAAACGGTTATGGTGATATGGTCATCATGAGTATGAAAATGTATCAAGAAAAATTATTCATGCATGACATCTACAGCAAACTTGCCGAATCCGAAGCGGATGTTGCCGCCGGACGCGCCCAAAACGCAAAGGATTCCCTTCAGCGGTTAAAGGAAAAGCACAATGTATAGAGTTGATATTTCCGATGATTTGGATGCACCTCAAGCCTTGTTAGCTTCACGATATTTCTTCAGAGCCCTTATCTCGTTAGGGTCAAGGTCAAGCCATTCCATATCCTCTAACCCATCAATTTTTTCAATAGCGAGGGCATTCATATTAGCTACATCTTCCGGGCTGTAGTGAATCCGTACCGTATAGCCGTATTTTTTTATTTTGTCGGCATAAGGATTTTTGCGTGCGCTTGAAAAATCAGTAATTGCCGGAATGTCGCTATAATCTATTGCTCTGTCTTTTTCGTTCATTCTACACCTCTTTTCTGAGACTTTAGATATTATACTCATTATAACAAGACGGCACATCACCGTCAAAGCAGATAAACGAACGGGTCTCCACAAAAGCAAAGCTCTACTGGCTGGAAAATACTATGCCCCTTTTCACATTGCTTCTCAAAAACCGATGTTTTACCGCAAGCAGGGCAGTTGAGTATATTTTGTTGAGTTCCTTTTTTCTAGGATTTATGATATGAAGGGTGGGTTAGATGCAAGACTTGATTATTTACAAAGACCTCATAACGGAAATCAAGACCCTTATTTACAGGCGGCAGTACGAAGCCATGAAAGCTGTAAATAAGGAATTGATTAACCTTTATTGGGAAATTGGCGAGGAAATTCATAACCAACAGCAGGAAAAAGGTTGGGGGAAATCAATCGTTGAAGTTTTGGCGAAAGAACTCCAACTTGAATTTCCCGGCGTAAAAGGATTTTCAGCAGGCAACTTGTGGCGTATGCGTAATTTTTACTTGAATTATCACGAAAATGAAAAACTCGCACCATTGGTGCGAGAAATTAGCTGGAGCAAAAATATCATCATCATGGAGCGTTGCAAGGATTATTTGGAACGTGAATTTTACATTAAGGCTGTTCGGAAGTATGGCTGGACGAAAGATGTTTTGACGAACAACCTTGAGAATAAAGCCTATGAAAAATACTTGCTGAACCAAACAAATTTTGACGATACTGTTCCCGAAAAATATCGCCAGCAAGCAAAATTGGCAGTCAAAGACGATTATAATTTTGACTTCCTCGAAATGGGGCTTGAACACAGAGAAGCAGAATTGGAAGCTGCTTTAGTGAAAAATATTAGAGCGTTTTTGAGGGAAATCGGCGAAGATTTTGCTTTTATTGACAGCCAGTATCACTTGGTCGTTGACGATACAGATTTTCATATTGACTTGCTTTTGTTCCATAGGCGATTGCGTTGCCTTGTAGCCATAGACCTTAAAATTGGTAAATTTGAGCCGGAGTACGCAGGAAAGATGCAATTCTACCTTACCGCATTAAATGAAACAAAGAAGTTGCCGGACGAAAATCCGTCAATCGGAATTATTATATGCAAAGGCAAGAGCCGTACCATCGTTGAGTACGCGCTGAAAACCGCCGATGTGCCGATAGGCGTTGCGACATATGGTATGTACAACATCCTGCCTGATAACTTGAAAGACCTATTGCCTACCCCCGATGAAATAGCTGGTAGGCTTGAAGTATTGAATGATTTATCATGAATAACCATAATCCAATCCCCTGCAAGTAAAAGTTTAAGACAAGTTATATAGTTTGATATTTATGGTATTCAAGCGTTTTTTTTGAAACTACCTTGACAGCACAGATGCTATGTAGGACAAGATTATGCAAAATTGGTGTAACTCTGTTAAATGGTAATATAATGTAATACAGGGGAAAGGTTGTGAATGTATGTACACACATTATTTCCGGTACTTTGAAGAAATTGCGAGGGAAAGAAGCTTTACCAAGGCGGCAAAAAATTTGCATATATCACAGCAAAGCTTAAGCGAGTATATCAAGCGTTTGGAGGAGCGTTATGGTATTCAGCTTTTTAGGCGCAAGCCAAAGTTGCACCTGACTCATGCCGGGGAGCTGCTTTTGGAATATATAAGCCGGTCTCTTTACCACGAAGAGCGGCTGCTGGCGGAATTTAGCCATATTCGTTCTCAGCAAAAAGGAAGAATACGGGTGGGAGTCACGCCCACCCGCGCGCCCATATTCTTCCCTCTAATATACTCTAGGTTTAACGAGCTTCATCCTCTTGTGGAGCTGTCTCTAAGAGAGGACCATACCACGAATCTAATAAAAGACCTTATGGACGGCAAAATTGATTTTATAATAGGCTTGGACGATACAAGCACTTCGCAAAACCGCATACTCACATCAACAACCCTTTTGCAAGACAGGAAGCTGTACTTCCTTGCGTCGCGAAAGCTTCTTTTCCAATACGAGTTTCCCGAGCAACGAATGGAGGCAGCCCTCGCGGAGGGAGTTCGGCTTGATGAAATTCAAAATATTCCCATTATCCTAAATCCCGGCAAATCCCAAATTCACTCCCAAATTATGCAGGAATATATTAAACTCAGGGCAAAGCCTAATATCGCTGTCGAATCCAGCAATGTGCTGTCCTTGCTGCCTTTATGTAGTGCCGGTAATGCGGGGATGTTTATGTCACAAACCATTCTGCGTCATACCGCAGCGCATTATTCCGGCGCGCTAAACAATGTCTTGGCTTTTCCGGTACAAAATATACTAATCAATTGCGACATTGCTCTTATACACTTTTGCGACAAACCTATATCTGTTCACTTTAACGATTTTATCGAAATCACCAAAAACATCTTTGCGGAATACCACTCGCTTATATCCCGCTGACCTCCAGAAAGCTTTTGAGCAGATTTATACATACATCTTTTCTGTATTCAATCCCGACTCTGCCTCTGGTGGGGACAATGGCGTCGCCTATGGCCTGGATGTAATCCCCCCGCAGTTTTTTGGCTTCCTCTATTGTTTTTCCGATTAGCATATTGTCAATCGTGTCAAGGCGGATTATTACATCGCTTACCGCGCCGAAAGCGGTGGCGTTGTTTTGAATCACGCCGTTTTTTATGTCCATTATCCCGGCGAAGGATACCCGCGAAATTGCCAGGGCTTTCCTTGCGCCCACTTTTTCGTGATAATAATTCTCCAAGCCGTGCTTGGGCATTAAAATTTCGATAATCAGCTCATCGGGGTTGAGGTTCAGCTTTTTGCGGCCAAGATAAAAATCCTTGATGGGCACAATTCTTTCGGAGTCCGCGCTGGCCAGCCGCAGTTTTGAATCCGTAACCATACATATTAGCGCGCTGTCGGCCTTGGCCGAGCCGTTGCCGATATTGCCGCCGATGCTTCCCATGTTGCGCACGGCCGGCGCACCGATTTGTCTACATGCCTGCTTGAGAATCATGGGCGACAGCGGGTTTTTTATGATTTCCGTAAAAGTACAGGCCGCCCCAAAGCGGATAAACTCCTCATCCTCTGCGATATTTTTCATTTCGGGGACTTGGTGCAAAAAAAGATAGCTTTTATTTTCATCCGCTTCCACCATTAAATCAGTGCCCCCGATATAGGGCACAAAAGTGGAATCCTTGCGCAACTCAAGCGCGTCCCGAAGTGATTTGGCGATAATCCCCTTTACCATAACCCACTCCCTTCCTCGGCCGCTATTTCTATGGCCTTTACAATGGAATTGTAACCCGTGCAGCGGCATAAATTGCCGGAAATCCCCTCTCGGATTTCCTCTTCCGTGGGATGCGGGTTTGAAGCAAGCAAACTTTCCGACGCCAGCACCATGCCCGGAATGCAAAAGCCGCATTGCACAGCGGAAACCGATTCGAATGCCTTATCCAGCGCGGCGAATTTTTCAGTCTTGCTATAACCCTCAATGGTTGTAACTTCCGCGCCGTTTACACGTCCCATGGCTACAAGACATGAATTTACCAGCTCACTGTCCATGATTACAGAGCAAGCCCCGCATTCGCCTTGCTTGCAGCCGATTTTTGTGCCGGTAAGCTGTTTTTCACCGCGTAGATACTCCACCAGCCGCATCGATGGGTTGCCGGTGTATACAATCTCGCTGCCGTTCAGCTTAAATCTGATTTCGTTTGCCATACTAAATGCCCCCTTTACGGCGTAATACGTCCATTACGTCTTCCGCCAAAAACGGAATTTTATGCAAGTTCACGCCCAAGGCGTTCTGAATTGCCTCTGCAACTGCCGGCGCACCGCCCACATGCGGCAATTCTCCCGCGCCCTTCGCGCCGTATGGCCCAAGGGGGAAGTCCTCGACATGGAGTTTTACCTGCATATTCGGCACGTCAACAGCCGTGGGGATTATATAGTCACTGAAATTATTGTTGCGGATATAACCCTTGTCGGCGGTCATTTTCTCCATCATGGCGTATCCAATGCTTTGAAGGAAACCGCCCTCCATTTGCCCGATGACAATGTTTTCGTCAATGGGTGTGCCTGCGTCGAAGCTGCCCCACGCCCCAAGGATATCTATAAATCCCGTGTAAGTGTCAATTTCCACTTCGACGGCGTTGACCGCCCAGGAATATGTGGGGTAGGCATCCCCACGGAAAGCCGGCATTTCGAAGGGAATCATATACTCCGGGTGCTTGTAATGCTCTTCGATTAGCTGTTCTTCGCCGTCGCGCCATTCGGCTTTTAGCCGGATTGCCGCCCGTCTTAGCAATTCGCCCACGGTCATAACCGAACGGGAAGCAACCGTCGGGCCGGAGTCGGGCACTCGTGCCGTGTCTGGTGGCACCAGAATTACGCGCTCCGGCGGCAGGCCCAGCTCCTGTGCCACAATTTTAATAAAAGCAGTGTTCACACCCTGTCCCATTTCCGTGATAGCGGTAAGGATTTCCACATTATCGTCCCGGTCTTTGCGCAATTGAACCACAGCCTTGATTAAATCCCGCTCGCCGTTGCCCGTGAAGCCCGCGCCGTGATATACCGCCGCTAGGCCGATGCCCCTGCGGAAACGCCCGGACTGGTTTTTATACGCTTCTTTTTTGGAATAATAACCGCTGGCCTCCGTGATGTCCTTTACCATGGCGGGAATGGGCACGGGGAAGTGGAATCTTCCGCTGGTGGAGGTTAAATCATTGTGTTTTGCCACATGCTTTAATTTAAAATCTACCGAATCCATTTGTAAATCCTTGGCAATATGGGTCATCAGCATTTCGATTGCGAAAAACACCTGCGGGCCGCCAAAGCCACGGAACGCGCCGTTTGGCACGGTATTGGTCTTGCGTGCTTGGCCGCGAACCTTTAGATTTGGCACATTGTAAACTCCGCCACAGCCGATAATACCCCGCTGCAAAACAACCATGCTCATGGTGGCATAAGCTCCCGCGTCGTATAGCACATCAATTTCCAAAGCCGTAACCTGCCCGTCTTTTACGGCAGCTTTGTAATTGCAAAAAGAAGGATGCCTCTTGCTGGTTCCCTCGATGTCCTCATGACGGTCAAAGACGACGCGCACGGGTTTTTTGGTTTTATAAGCCGCAACGGCCACTTGGCAGCCTAAAATTGAGGGGAAATCCTCCTTGCCGCCAAAGGCCCCGCCGATTACATCCTGGGTAACGCTTACATTCTCCGAAGAAAGCCCCGTGGCTTTCATAACCGCACGATGTACAAAGTACGGACATTGCAAAGAGCCCCGCACATACATTTTGCCGTCCTTAAATTCCGCAATAATCCCATTGGTTTCTAAATACATATGCTCTTGCAGGCCCGTCTCGAAATCCTCTTCGTAAATTTTGTCCGCCTCCGCAAAGGCTTTTTCTGCGTCGCCTTTTTCGTATCCGAAGTCAAAAAAAGCTACATCGGATTTGCGCGGGTCAAAAACCGGCTCAAGCTCCTCATAATCCACTTCGATTTGTTTTAGCAATATGTTTACCTCGCGTTCATCCGTCCCCGCCAGCACTCCTATGACGTCGCCGATATGCTCCGCGATTTCTTCCACAAAAACAGGGTTGTCGTCCAGTATGATGTGTACCTCGTTGTCGCCGGGGACGTCGTTTTTGTCAATGAAAAAATATCCCTCCGGCAAAACCGGCAGCTTTACACCAAGCACCCTCGCCCGGGCCTTTGTCGAACGCAGCATCCGTCCGAATAATAAATCATCGGTGGGATGGTCGCCCACGTACACTGCGCTGCCGGAAATCTTTGCCGCATGGTCCCGCTTGGGCACCGATTTACTAATGGCTTTCATATGTCTCCCCTTTCATTTTTTAGATGATTTGGTACAACCTTTTTCCGCGTACATATTTTGCGTTAATCATGCTATTTTCAAAAAGGTAAATCATTCTTGAAATTCGGGCTTCGACAGAGGACGCGGTTGACAAAACCGGCAAAGAGCTGTCGTCAATTACAAGGGCATCGAATTCGTATCCGTCGTCGAAGCTGCCAACCTTGCCGAAGAAGCTTCCACCGCCGAGGGTTCCCATATAAAAGGCCTCGCTTTCCGACAATGGCGCGTCGCCCGATTCAGCCAGCACGGAGTAAAGCTTTGACACATGAATGGCATCGCTCATCGCGCGGAAAATAGATGTGTGACAGCCCGCGCCCACATCGCTTCCAAGCCCGATGTACATTCCCTTTTGCAAAAATCTGCGGATGGGAGCGATGCCGGAGGACAGATTAGCATTTGACTGTGGGCAATGGGCTATATACACGCCGTTTTTCTTTAGCAGTGCCTCTTCCGCACCCTCGGACCATACGCAGTGAGCCATAACCGTGGGCGTGCCCTCTCCTCCAAAAAGCCCGAAGCTGTCATAGGCCTCCCCATATGAGCCCGCGTTGGGGAAAAGCTCTTTAACCCAAGCGATTTCGCCTTTGTTTTCCGAAATATGGGACTGTACTGGAAGTTTGTACTCCCGCTGTAATTCCCCCAAACCGCGCAAAAGTTCTTCAGAACAGGTGGGAAGAAACCGCGGGGTAATGATGGGCTTGGTATTTACAAAGGCGTCTTTGGTGGCCTCAATCCAAAACTTGGTATCCTCAAAGGCCGCCTGCGCACTTGACTCACGAAGAATCTCCGGGCTGTTTCGGTCCATATTGACCTTTCCCACCAGCGTGACAAGGCCGGATTTTTCCAGCTTTTCCATCAGAAGCACGGTGGCGTCTGTATGAAGGGTCGCGTAGATACAGGCTCTTGTTGTCGCACCAATCCGCAAATCCTCAACAAAGGCGTCATAAGCTTTATCAGCGTAGTCAAGCTCCGCGAACCTCGACTCCTCCGGAAAAGTATGGGTCTCCAACCATCCCAACAGTTCCATGTCCAAGCCCAAGCCCCGGAATGCGTATTGAGATGCGTGTATATGCAGGTCGGTTAAGCCCGGGATAATTAACTGATTCTCATACTCGCTGACGGGAAAGGAGTTGTATTTTTCCGGTATTTTTTCAAAAACGCCTCTCGACACGCCGTTTTCGCATACCAAATAGCCGTTTTTAACGGCCTTGAGTTTTTGCGGCGTCTCGCTGTAGCAAATATCCCCTTTTAAAATGAAGTTCACCTTCAACATGCTCCCTTCACGACGACAAGGTCATCATATCCCATAAGCCGGCGGGGAGGGTTTTGCCATCGTGATAATCGGCGGTTTTGCCGTCCAAGCGCAGGCGGAAACCTTTTTCAACGGCGAAAAAGCCGGGGTTTTCGCTGTCTTCGAAGTCTTCGGCGTTATCAAAAAGCGTAAGCTTATCCTTGTATGGCGCGCCCTCATATGGACAGAATACCGCGCAGTTGCCGCATTCGTTGCATAGGGCATCCAAGTGTATAACCTGACTGCCGCCGCCTATTTCAACAGAAATATTGGCTCTGTTGGGGCATACATCTACGCAACATTCGCAAATTGTGGCGCATTCCAAGCAACGCTCGGATTCGTGCCGGCAATTATATTTGAGAACCCCTTTTTTGTCCTCTACCGATGTTTTGTCCGGGCTTATATTTAATGCCGCGTATTTATCAAAAGCTTCACCGGTAATCGCTTCCGCGCATTTGATGGCGTCTCCGATTGCCTCGGCAACGGTTGCGGCACCGCGCACGGCGTCACCGATTACATATACGCCGGGTTGCTGGCTTTCCATTGTATCCACGTTGACGACTACATCGCCCCGGTCGTCAACGGTAAGTCCAAGACGCCCGAGCAGCTCCCCGTCGTTGTAACTGCCTATGGCGGCAATTACTGTGTCTGTAGGAATGTCTGTGGTTTTTCCGGTTGATGTGACACGTTTTAATATCGGGTCGGAAATTGTGCGTTCGCAGATGAGCTTGCCGTCCTTTAGGCTAAGGGGTAAAAGTAATTCGCAAAATTCAATTTTATCTTCCTCGGCATATTTAAATGACGACGGGTCGGCAGGCATTTCCTTCAAGGTGCGGCGATATACAATGGACACTTTTTTTACGCCTTTAACACGCTTTGCGGCACGGGCCACGTCAATTGCCGTGTCACCACCGCCTACAACCGCCACGTTTTCGCCCAAGTGTATTGTGTTCTTTTTAAACTCCTCCAAAAATGCAAGAGCGTCAAGGGCTTCGCCGTTCTCCAGTTTAACTTTCCCGGGCTTCCACGCGCCCACTGCCACGATGATAATGTCAAAGCCGTCCTCACGGAGGGCTTTTAAATTGTCAACTTCACAGTTTAGCTTAACGTTTATTCCAAATGAACGGACAATTTCCAAATCATTGTCTATAGCGGTGTCGCTGATTTTGAAATCGGGGATTACATGGCGGACTATTCCGCCCAAGCTGCCCCTTTTTTCAAAAATAGTAACATCCAAACCTGCCCTGGACAGGAAATATGCCGCCGCCAAACCAGCTGGGCCCCCGCCGATAATCGCGACTTGCTTGCCGGATTTGCTTGCCGGTTTCGGGACGCATATGTGGCTTTGAGTACGAGTCTCCGGTGTTACTGCGGCGTAAGCCCCCTCTGCGGCTTCCAGCTTAACCTTACGGATATCTATGCAACCCTCGTAAAAATCCCGGGTGCATTTATCCGTACAATGGTGCGGGCACAGAGTTCCCGTAATGAAGGGTAGGGGATTGCGCTCGGTAATTACATTAAAGGCATCAAGAAATTTGCCCTCCCCGGCCAGTCTTAAATACGCAGGGATATCCTGACTCAATGGGCATCCGGCACGGCAGGGTGCGGTAAAGCAATCAATTAACGGGGCCTTGCCTTTTATTTTTCTGTCGGTCGCCCTTGCGTCCAATTTGCGATAAAGCGGATTTTTGAGAGATTCCGCCGCCAGTTCCTGAAGCTTTTCGGTGCTTATCCGCTCAAAAGGCTTGTATCCGCAATCCACAAGCTTATCGGCCAATTGCTTTAGCCTTTCATAACCGCCGGGCTTTAGCAATGTTGTCGCCAGCGTAATCGGCCAAATGCCTGTGTTGTAAATTTTATCAATATTATGGAACTCCGCACCGCCGCTGAAGCTGATGCGCAGCTTGCCGTCAAAGGCTTTTGTCAGGCGGTTGGCCACTTCGATGGTCAGCGGGAAGAGGGCGCGCCCGGACATGTACATTTCCTTGCCGGGAAGCTCCTTCCTTGCAATTTGCACCGGGAAGGTGTTGGTAAGTTTAACACCAAAGTTGAGGGAAAGTTCATTCCCCAAGGCCTGTAACCTGCGAAGCATGGGCACGGCATCGTCAAACTGAAGGTCGGCTTTGAAATGGTGGTCGTCAAAACGGAGATAATCAAAACCTAAATCATCCATGGTCTTGCGGGCGAAATCATAACCAAGCAAGGTCGGGTTGCATTTTACAAAAGTATGCAGCTTTTTCTCGGAAAGCAAGTACGCCGCGATACGCTCAATTTCCTCCGGGGGGCAACCATGCAAAGTTGACAGTGTTATCGAACTGCAGACATTGGGGCTGATTCCCTCGATGAAATCTTTGTCAATTTGCTTAAACCGGAAAAGATTTTCCAGTGCCCAAGCCTTGCAGGTTTTCCATTGCTCGGTATTTTCGGCGTTTTTTAATCCCTCGATGAAAGCATCAATTTTCTCGGTTTTAATGCCATCCAAGTCATATCCGACACTCATGTTAAACACAAAACCGTCGCTGATGCCAAGGCCCAGTTCCTTGCTTAAAAGCTTTAGCGCGAACCAGCCCTTAATATACTCATCCATGGCTTCTGGCACACGCAACTCCGTTGACCACTCCACATTGTAACCCTCATCCGGGACAAGTATGCAGGGCTTTGACACGGGCAAATCCTCGCCGTCAAGCACTTGTACGGTTTTTAGCTCGAAAAAACGGCTGCCGGAGGCGTAGCTTGCCACTATATTTTGAGCAAGCTGGGTATGCGGCCCCGCTGCCGGCCCAAAAGGAATCTCAAGCTTTTCGCCAAAAATCTCAAAACACTCCTTTTCGGGGTGTATGTATAGCTTTTTCACCCCAAAAAAAGAACCTTTTTGCGAATACTCTTCCAAAACCCAATCCATCAGCTTTCCAAAGGGAATCGGTCTCATTTTATCACCCATGTCGAACGCCTCCTTATACCTATTTTATGAATTTATCCGTTTGGCTAGAGCGGCCGATTGCTCGCGGCATTTTGCCATAATAGCCGCTTCGTCTATGCCTATTAATTCACGGTCTTTCATTTTGACCACGCCGTTGATAATCGTGGTAACAACATCGCGCCCACATAGGCCAAAGACTATATGCCCGTCGCAATTGCCGGCGGTAATGGGGGTGGGCGGGTCGTAATCGCATACGATAATATCCGCCGCCGCACCCGGCTCCAGCGTACCAAGCTTTGTGCCAAAGCTGCGGTTGGCAATTAATGCGTTGTTTGTAAACAGCATCTGCGGGACTTCGCCCCATGCGGCGTTCGGGTCGCACAGCACATGCTTGTGGATTACATTTGCAACCTTTTCCGATTCAAACATATCCTGTGTGAAACCGTCCGTGCCAAGGCCCAGCAGAATTCCGCGTTTCATCATTTCCATACATGGCGGGATACCCACGGCATTGCCCATATTGGACTGCGGATTGTGTACAACCATGGTGGAGGTTTCTTTTATAATGTCCATCTCTATTCCGTTTACGTGGATGCAATGCCCCGTAACCGTTTGCGGGCCCAGCAGGTCGTGGTCATATAGGCGGTTGATTACCCGTTTGCCATATTTTTTCAGGCTGTCGTATACGTCGGCCATTCCCTCGGCCACATGTATGTGAAAGCCGATGTTCTCGGGTGTTTGCTCGCGGCAAAGGGTGAGTGTATCGTCGGAAAGGGTAAACGATGCGTGCAGTCCCATCATTCCCTTGAGCATGTCCGTATCGTCGGAGGCGCAATGGCGAATGAATTCAACGTTTTCCGCCACGGCTTCTTTCATTTTGGCTTCGCCGTCCCGGTCGGAAACTTCGTAACAAAGGCTTGTGCGCACTCCAAGCTCCTTTGCCGCTTTCGCAATGGCAAATAAGCTTTCTCGAATGCCGCCATAGCTTGCGTGATGGTCAAACACAGTTGTGCATCCGTTTTTAATGCAAGCGAGATAGGTTGCCATCGCGCTCCAATAAGTATCCTCTAGGTTCATGTGACGGTCGATGTTCCACCACAGCCCGTCGAGAATTTCCAAAAAGTTTTGCGGCGAATATCCATTGATGGACATTCCTCTGGCAAAGGCACTATAGATGTGATTGTGCGCATTAATCAGCCCCGGCATAATAAGGCCGCCCTTGGCGTCGATGGCTTCGGCGTCCGGATAAAGTTTGCGCAGATGAGTGGTTTCACCCACATCTTTTATAAGCCCGTTTTCGATTGCCACGCATCCGTTTTCGATTAAACGGTTTTCTTCTCCGCGGGTTATTAGTCTTCCGTTGTACACCAGCAACATGCAATTCCTCCCGTTTGTGTCTTTGTTTAAGATTACCAGAATAATTGCTATAGAGCAATTTTTTTTATTAATTTTACCAACCAAAGTATATTCTCGCCAAGTCGTATCATTGTGTCTTGGCCTTCTTTATCCTTGGCGAAGTCTCCCTCGTGTTTGGCTAGGCTCATGTTCCAATAAGAGCTGCCCGGCACGACCATGTCATTAATAAGGAAGAAATGCTGAATGGAATCCAGCGTGAAAATGCCGCCCGCACGGCGTACCGCGCTTACCGCCGACCCGATTTTGCGAGAAAACGCGAAGCCGTCCCGCCGGGACATATATCCGCAACGGTCGATAACAGCCTTTGTTTCCGGGGTGAGGTCGGCGAAGTAGGTGGGTGAGCCGATGATGATTGCGTCGGCTTCTTTCATTTTTGGATACAGCTCGTTAATCCAGTCGTCGGTGACGCAGCAGCCGGGAGTCTTGATGCATTTTCCGCAGTCCAGACAGCCGTGTACGGCGCGTCCCCCCGCTTGGTAAAGCTCCGTTTCTGCGCCGCCGTTTTTTAACACGTCCAGCACCGTGTTAAGCATTGCCGCTGTGTTCCCTTTCGGGCGCGGGCTTCCGTTGATTGCCAGGATTTTCATTTTGTTGCTCCTCTCATATTTTAAATATTCCATTCGAAAATATTGACGAAGCGTTGACCTTCCTTGTATAGGTCCGTCCATTCGGGTAGGCGGACTTCGCGTATTAATTGGGCGTTTAGTTTTTCACAAACCCGCCGGGATGCGTTATTGTTTATATGATTGGTGATAAGTACCTTGGTAATGCCGTGAGCTTTAGCCACGGGCGCAAGCAGGCTGCACGCTAAAGAGGCGTATCCGTTGCCCCGGTAAGCTTCGTCAACGCCATATCCTATGTTGCCGCCGTAATATAGGTTACTGTTGTAGATGCCGCCGCCATAGCCTATGCGCAGAGTAATATCGCCGATTTTTTCACCTCCCTTGCATATGGCAAAACGGTATTCGGGTACGTATTTTTTCTCCGGGTTAGCCGGGGATTTTTTTGTGCAAACCAGAAAAATTCCTCCACCAGAAAGAGCGGGGACTTCTATGAAGCCGTTGAATTCATAGGGGAGAGTGTTGTAATAGGCGATTTCCTTTTGAATTTCCCATTCGTCCTTGACAATGGCGTAGAGCAACTCGTCACTGTGTGGGCGGGATGAATTTTTGTGGGGCGGGCGGACATCAAAAAGCAAGCCCTCGCCCCGCATTCCTATTTTCTCCATCAGGCGGCTTGAGGCGATGTTTTCTGCGTCGCATTTGGCAAAAATGCGGTGAAGGTTTAATTCTTCAAAGCCCAATGTCAACAGTGCCCGCGCCGCTTCGGCGGCATAACCCTGCCGCCAGAAATTTCGGTTAATAAGCCAGCCTATTTCGGCCTCTTTATCGCCGCTGAGGGGCAAATCGCACCCGCCGATTAATTCCCCCGTGCTTTTTAATGTAATCGCGTATGAATAATGTTTTATTGGGCTTTGCGAAGCATTGGACATGACCATTTTTATAAACTCGCGGGTTTCATCTTCGCTGTTTGGCCCCCAAAACATGTAAATACAGTTTTCGCGGTCGGCGGCGTAGCTGTGTACCGCTTCAAAATCGCTTTCTTGGAATTTTCTCAAAATCAGACGTTCGGTTTCAAGAGGCTTCATATTGTTTGCTCCTCGCCTTTACTCTTAAAATACTCCCTGAATTTTCGGCCAATTTCAACCCCCACATCGGGCAAGTCATCTTTGCGGCGCAGCCATTCCTCTACTAGATTTCGCTCCTCGACGGAGAGGGCCAGTGAGTCCGGAAAATCGGCTGGCCACTGATACTGCGGGCCAAAAAGCGACGGTTCACGGGGGCTGGCATGTTTTTCGCTGATAACAATGGTTCCGGCGGCCATGTCTCCCAGCCGTTTATGATTTTTGGAAAACAAAATCGTAAACAACCCCACATACATCATGTCCACGGAAGAACGAATCAGCCCGCGCACCAATGATTGAGTGAATTCAATGGGCTGGCCGTTGTCACGGATTACCCGCAGGCCGAACACTCGCTTGCCGATGCTTTGACCGTTCATCGTAAGCTCACACACAATAAAATACCCGAAATGAATAACAAATCCTGTAACGATAATAAAGGCCAAAACCGTGCCCTCGAATCTTTCTGTTACGCGCAAAACCACCCACGCAATCAGCAAAATCGCCAGCATCTGCAAAATAAAATCAATCAGAAACGCCGCCAGCCGCGACCCGGCCCCCGCAAGACGGTATTCAACCTCTATATTAGCCGGGGTGATAATGGTGGCAAATTTCATAAAAGACACCTTCTTCCAAGTTTCTTCATTAACCGTTCCTCCTTAGCTGCATATACCGGTTGACAGCCTCTACGGCAAAATTTTCCGCTGTGCTTTCCACATTGGGAATGCCCATGGCGTGTAAAGTCCTGAAAATATCGCGCCGCTCGTCTTGAAATTCCCGGGCAGTGTCGCGGAGGACGCGGTCAAATTCCTTGTAAACGGGCTGCTCTGCCATCGCGTCAAGATTTTCGTTGCGCATGAAAACGACGATGGGCAAATGCCGTTTTTTTAACAGCTTCATATGCGCGATTAAATTCTGCGCTTCTTCTAGGATTTCAAAATCCGTAAAAATGAAAACAAGACTTCGCCGTTTTTGTTTCTCGCAAAGGGAGCGGAACGCGCCCTCATAATCTGCGGTGGAGCGGTTGTCGGCCACATGATAAAGCGTCTCCATCAGCTGGTTTTTATGGCCCGCTCCCTGCCCCGGAGCAATAAACGCCCGCACCTGCGAGTCAAAGACCATCAGTCCGGTTTTGTCGCCCTGCTGGTTTACAATATCGCCCAAAATCAGTGCCGCGTTGATGGCGTAATCCAGCTTTTTGAAGCCCTTAACCGAATAACTCATGGGCCGGCCGATGTCCAGCAAAATAAACACGGGCTGGTTTCGCTCGATTTGGAACTGGTTTACAATCAACCTGTTTTCCCGGGCGGTGGACAACCAGTTGATTTTTCGGTAATCGTCGCCCTCTACATAGGCGCGTTGGCTTTCAAACTCCGCGCCTAGGCCATAGTGTCGGATGCTTTTATCGCCTAACGGAAGCAGGCGGCTTTTTTGCACCATCAGCCGGTATTTGCTTAAATCACGCACATTGGGATATACCTTAAACTCGGCCGGACAGAGGTAAGTGGCGTGCTTTACACACAGTCCCAGCAAACCCTGCCAGCGCAAATAAATGTTTTTAATGCCAAAGCTACCCCTCTTGGCGGGAATGGTGGTGTATTCAAAAATCCGCTCGGCGCGGGGTTTTACCGCGCGGTTTAGCAAATCGCCGGCAACTATGCGGAAATGTCTGTGCAACTCGTCTTTCCCTTCAATCAGCAGCACATAGCGCGAGCTGTTTTTTATATAAAACGCTACGCTGTTTTCCGCCTTGAAGTACAAAGTCGCTTCCTTGTCTTGCCGGCGGACTGATAAAAGCTTCTTTCCGGGTGTCATAATCATGTCCAGCAAAAGAAGCCCCAGCAGAAGCACGTTCCAAAACAGAAACATAAGCCCGTGAAAGCCCAGAGGCCACGTCGCAAGGGTGATTATCCCGCCCAGTGCGGTCAAGAGTACATAGTTTTTCGTAACGCTCATCGGCGGCTTACCTCGGGGCTTTCACCTGGGATAAAATGCTTTCGATTACTTGGTCGGGGGTAATGCCCTCGATTTCCGCTTCGGGCTTCAGCAAAATTCTATGGCGCAGAACCGGAAGCGCGAGGGTGTGAATATCGTCGGGAATGACATAGTCCCGCCCTTGAATCGCGGCGTAGGCCTTGCCCGCCAGCAGAAGAGCCACACTGCCCCTCGGGCTCGCCCCAAATTGCACCGCACCCACACGCCGGGTGGTTTCCACCACGCTTACGATATAGTTGAGAACCCCGTCCTCCACGGTAACGGCTTTGATTTCCTCCTTGGCCCCGGCGATTTCCGCCGCCCCGCAGACGGGAGAAAGATTTTCTAATGCGGATAGCCCTTCCGGCTTCGGGTCGTATGTGAGACCGTCCTCCGCATGTTCCCGGCTATGCCCACCGTAGGTGGCGTACATCTGTAAAATCTGCTTTTCCGCCGCCACGCCGGGATAGGTGATTAGTAATTTCATCATGAAACGGTCGGTCAAAGCCTCGGGCAGGGGATATGTGCCCTCGTATTCGATGGGGTTTTGCGTGGCCATTACGAAAAACGGCTCCTCCATAGTGTGCGTAATCCCGTCGATTGTGATTGAGCGTTCCTCCATGACCTCCAGAAGGGCCGATTGAGTCTTGGGAGGGGTACGGTTAATTTCATCCGCAAGGAACAGCCGGGTAAACAACGGCCCTTTGCGTAGCTCAAACGTCCCCGAATGCTGATTAAACACCTTTGTGCCCAAAATGTCAGACGGCATTAAATCGGAAGTAAATTGCACCCGCTTGCACTCCACGCTAAGAAGCTGAGCCAGCGACCGCGCCCATAGGGTTTTTGCCAGCCCCGGAACGCCCTCGATAAGCACATGCCCTCCGGCGAACATGGCTGTAATAGCCAGCTCCGTAAGGTTTTCTTGGTTTAAAACGCGGCTGTTAAGTCTTTCCTTTAAAATGTCAGCGATGTTTTTCAGCACTATGACCGTCTCCTTTTTATCTTCATATATAAGCGCGCCAAAGCGCGTACATATTCATTTTCTTCCCGCTCGGTCTCCTCGTAATAGGGAATGGGGTTGCCGAAGCGTTTACCCAAAAACCAAACCATCATCACAGCCACAATTAGCATTTGCAGCAGAATCAGCCGCACAATTAGCGGCAGACTGCCGATGAAATTTTCCGTCAACTGAAAGCCGTGATAATACTCGGCAAAGGTAATTCTGTCGGCGTTCCAGCGTTCCAACACGGAATGGATTATCCCCCCGGGGGCGGGGTCGTTCATTAAACGCTGATTCGAGAGGGGAAGAGCGCGGCCTGTTAGCACCTCGCCGTTTCCCACCTGATAAAGGGTAAAGCCGTCAAAATTTCCAAGCAGCCGTACATAAACCGCCAAGTCTCCAGTAATGATAGCGGAATCAATAACCGTAGCTATGCGGTTTTGCAGAAATATCAGCCTCCCGCCACGGCTGACCCAGTACAGCATCTCCTTGGCCATTGCATCATTTACGATAATTGAGGGCTGGATAATAACGGAAACAGCCCAAATATCAGTCTGTCTGTCCACCGGACGATTACCCACACTCACCTGATAATCCATATGCCGCAAGGTGTCAAACAGCAGACTGACCCCGTACTCGTCCGTGGTGGAAACCACATACGCCGGCCCGCCATATCCCCGCCCCAGAAAAAAAATCAGCGCGGCGGCGGCAAATACAATCAGCATCAGAGGAATCCGGCTTCGCTTACGCATGTTCGCCACCTCTTTTCAACGGAGGCCCTGACACCAGCGTGTCCGTGGCGGAAATAAATTTTTCAAACATTTCGTCTGTGATATTTTTATACCCGAACCACGACCGGTGAAAAACCTCCGCAACCACAATAAAAGATGCGACCAAACCCGGCGTGGAGGCCTTGATTTGTTTTAAAATAATAGAGTTTGTGGCGGAGGGTTTGATGCGGATTGTTTGCCTTTCGTTTAGGGCAAGCAAGGTCGCGATGTATTTGAACCTCACCGCAAGCCGTCTGTTTTCGGCGTTTTTACTAAGGTTAAGCAGGTCGGCAACAGTGTATTTTTTATCTGCAAGCTCTTCAAAGATATCGTGCAGGTCGTACTCCTCAACCACCCTCGAGCGCAGAAAAGTCCGCGCCAGTAGGACTCCCGCCACACCCACAATCAGCGCGCCCACAACTACAAAAACCGTGGCCACCACGCCCGTGTTTATCTCCGAGCCTTCGGGAAAGGCGAAGTTAAGCCGGCTTAAGAGCCACACCAACGCCCGTTCCAGCCATTCCATAAACACTTGGCGAAAATCCACGCTTCGCCCGGTAAGCCTGTCATAACGCGAGGTTTGCAGCACCTCGTAGAGAGCGTCGTCAAAATTCATGAACGCACCTGCAATTTTTCCAAGACGATTTCGATGTCAAGGCCGTCCTTTTTGATACGCTGGTTGAAATAAATTACGGTTTGCAAAATTCCGTCCAGCGGCGTGAGGGCGAAGGTTGCAAAAATTGAAGCAATCGAAGAAAACAATCCAAGCAAAAGGCCAAACCCAAACATGGCGAAGCCGGTTGTTTCGGAAAACACAGCCATGGCGTCCCTGGCCAAGATAAACATGCCTTGCAGGGCAAATGATGCGGCAAAAATCATCAAGTACCACATGGCCCTAACGCCCAAAATTCTCCAGAATTCGCCCTTAATAAGCCACCAGCCCTGTTTTATGGCGGAGAAAAAATGCTTTTCCTCAAAAATGGCCACGGTTAAAGATAGGGCAAAAACATTAGTAAGGGCAAGATATCCAAAAGCAATCAGTCCTACAAAAATTAGCACAGACACCCACGGGAAAACATCCCAAGGCATAAAAATAAGCTCATCCCATACAGGGAAAAGCAAAGAAACCAGACCAAACAGCACAATAATAAAGGGCAATATAATCAAAGTCTGGGCCAACAGAACGGTAAAAACCCTCCAAGCTATACGTGCAATCCCTTGGAGATGGAATTTAACCGTGTGGCCGTAGAAAGCCTGCTTGGCCAGTATAATATGCCCTGTGGAGGAAGCTGCCTGCCACAGCAAAAGCAACGGGGCAAGAACCAGAACCATAATAATGAACGAGAGGAAAGCGGCTGAGTTTCCACCGGTGACGGGCACCACCGCAAATACAAATGTCAGAACGAAGGCCAAAATTATTCCCAGAAAAATCAAACCTGCAAAGGCAAGAACGCCAACAATGGCGGCAAACGCAAGCTGCCTCCAGAAGGATTTTTTATACACATCTATGGCTCTGTCGAAAAGCTCTGCGGCGTTCATCGGTGCGAATTCCTTTAGCATAACGTCATCCTTCCGGCTTCGAGACCGAAATCGCTCTAGTTGGCAACACGAAGCACGCAATCGGTGTTATACTAAGATTATATCACAAGAAATGAGAGACGCCTATGTTTGCTCAGTTTTCCACGCGCCTTTATACCTTGGTGGCGAATCAGGAATATCAAATATCAGGTGACGGCACTCACTGGACGGCACAAAAAGTCGAAATGACCACGCTGATAATCCTTAACGTACTGGACACAACCCAAATAGATTGGTCAGCTTTGCAACACCACGACGCCCAAGTGCGCAAGAACGCGGAAGGTTTGCTTGACAGAGTAAAGCAAGTAGCAAACATATATGTACTGGCTGGCGGCGAAAAACCGGACTTTGAGGGTGGAGCCCCCTACTATGGCCAGCCGGTATACAGTGTTTTCTGGCATGTGGACCTTTCCACGGGGGAAGTATCTGCGCCAAAGGGCCAGCCCCGGAAAGTTTTTGATTTGCAGAGCCTAATAGCCCAAGCCTGCAACACATCAAAAGCCATTGCTCCCATTGAACATCTGAGGGCAAAATATCGCCATCCTGTAATCACATATATTTTGATTGGAATTAACGCCCTTATTTTGGGGCTTATGTACCTTGCCGGATATCCGGGGGATTTTTTGATTCCCATGCGCTTTGGGGCAATTGTGCCCTACTTAGTTCACGAGCATGGCGAGTGGTTCCGGCTCTTTACCGCGATGTTTGTGCATTTTGGCGTGGCTCACTTTGCGGCAAATGCTTTTGGGCTGATAGTCTTTGGCTCCCGCATGGAGCGATACTTTGGACGCTCTGCTTTTATCGCGATTTATTTTTTATCCGGGTTGCTTGGCTCGCTGGCCAGCTTGTTTCTGTCACAAGCCTACGCCGCCGGGGCCTCCGGCGCGATTTACGGCCTCGTCGGCGCGCTCTTTGCCTACACCCGTATCACAAAACGCACAATTGAGTCCCTCAATTGGTTCTTTATGTTCATTTACATCGGAATTGGCATCGCCGTCGGCTTCTCCACCACCGGCATCGACAACTTCGCCCATCTCGGCGGGTTGCTTGGCGGGGTTATTCTGGGCGTGGTGTACGCGCTGAAAAAATAAAAAATAATTTTGTAAAGGGGAAAGCTTTTAATGAAACTAGGCACGCTTTGTTATATTGAAAGAGATAATCAATATCTTATGTTGCACAGAACAAAAAAGGAAAATGATATGCACAAGGGGCTGTGGGTTGGGCTGGGCGGTAAGTTTGAAGCCGGGGAATCACCTGAGGATTGTGTGGTAAGAGAAGTCTTTGAAGAAAGCGGCCTGATAATTAAAAACCCTAAATTAAGGGGAATTTTAACTTTTCCTAATTTTAGCCAAGAAGAAGATTGGTATGTTTTTTTATTCACCGCAACAGATTTTACCGGAGAAATAACATCATGCAACGAAGGTGACTTAGCTTGGGTGGACAAAGACAAAATAGATAGCTTGCAAATGCACGAGGGGGATTACTATTTTTTTAAATGGATGAATGAATATGAAGGGGTATTTTCTGCAAAGTTTAATTACGAAAACGGCGTATTAAAAAATTTTCAAGTCACTGCCTCTTAATCAAATAGGCTTCTTGCGCAACTGTAATTTTCGTCTCGTGCTTGCGCGGCAAGACGCTTCGCTCCCTGCATTTTGCTTCGCAAAACGCTACGTGCGCTCAGC
>WQSB01000007.1 GCA_009788085.1 Defluviitaleaceae bacterium | reverse complement strand
GTGTTCAGGGCTGGCAGGACATGAACGGCAGCTTCTCCTTCGCGGAAAATAACCTGCGCGCCCAAGTCAGCCGGCCGGGAACCTTCTCCGGCGTAAACCGTCACGCCCCGCCCACCGTTGACCCCGGCGCGGGTGGCACAGGGCAGGGAAATGTTGCCGCCGCACCCACAAATCCGGCCCTTGCCCGTGTGACTTCACGCCTTACCATCACAGACCTGCATGTATTCGACGCTCATCAGACCGTCACCACAGGCATGTTTAACAATATCATTCACGCCGTATCCCACCGCAACACCACCGCTACAATGGGCGGAAATCTTACCTCCGCACAGATTCAGGCTTTGCAGCGCAGTAATCTTCTCGCGCCCGGTAATCTCAATCGCGAAACCGCCATTGATATCCTCGTGCGCTTGTATGGCCTCCAGACCAATCAGCGGCTCACCCCCATGACTCCCGAGGCCTCCATTCCCGGAATCACCGCGGCCTCGCCGGAGTTTAGGCGCAATATCCGCATCGCCGCCGATATCGGATTCATTTCCGGCTCGCTTAACCCCCAAGGCAACCTCACCATGGGCGATTTAATGCATATGCTGGATATCTTAATGACAGACGCAGGCTGGTAAGAACAGAAAAACAAAGACTGTGCCGGCTACAGCGTCACTTCAACATCCCAGATGTACTTGTAACCCAAATGTAATATTTGACCGTAAAAATCCTTGGCTTATTGGATATCCATGAATTATAATAACCACAGTCAAGGAAATTACTTGGCAAATCTGGCGGGCAAGAGCTAAGGAAAAAAAGGCGCGGAACTTGTCACCGCGCCTTTTACCCAAGCCATTATAGCAATTATATTAACAAGAAAAAGGAGGGCGCAACAAATCGTCTATCATTTTTGCAAGGTCGGGTACAAGCTTCGTGAGCTTGGTATACCCTAACATGCTGAGCCTGCTGAGGTGGAAATGCTATTGCCCTGCGAACCTATCTCCCTTGCTTTACAAAGCCTTTGTCCATGATATAATACAATAAAATGAGGAAGTCCCTTTATGAGTCTGTAGGGGTTGGATAGGAATGGGAAAGCACACTATTTTTGTAATTGTGACATTGACGTTGGTCTGGTGCGTTCTGATGGAGGGCGTCTCTTGGCAGATAGTGGCCACAGGCATGTTCATGGGTATGCTTAGTATGCATCTGATGGGGAAATTTTTTAACTTCGAAGAGGTTAAAAATGTTGATTTTTACAAGCTTCTGACGTATCCGCTGTGGCTTATAGGGCGCATTTACCTGGATGCGTTTTTTTTGCTTAGGCTTATTTTTTCCGACGCAAAATGGGGCGTCGTTGAAACGAATCTGGAGCTAAAAAGCGAATTTTTAAAGATACTGCTGGCGGACTCTATTACGTTGACGCCGGGTTCGGTTTTCCTTGAGCGCAGAAAAAAGAACATTTATTTATTATGCATCGGAAAACGCGATAAGCAGGGATATCCCGCATCGGTTGAGGGCCTGCGCGCGATTGAGAAACAGCTGATTAAATCCGAAATTTTGCCGGAGCCGGAAATTCCGCTGGCGGGACCCCAACATGACTGTCCAACAGCCATGGAAGGAGAATAGCTCATGTACATTGTGCTTGCGATAATGCTGGGGCTGCTTGTGCCCTATGGGATACGTGTGGCGATTGGCCCAAGCGTGTGGGACAGGCTTTTGGGGATGAATTTGATTGCGTGTAAAATAATAATAATTATTATTATTTTCGCGTCGGTGAGTGAAATGACTTTTTTGATGGATTTTGCCATTTTATACGCCGTGTCAGGGTTTATCGGGACTATTTTTATCGCGCTTTTTCTTAGCGAGCGGGACAGGCGCAAGGGCCAGGAGGACAAGGAATAGTGAGCGTTCAGGAGATTGTCAGCTTTATTATTATGGGAATCGGCATAGCGTTTATGCTTGTTGGTATAATTGGCATGTTCCAGCCGAAAAAGGATTTTTATTATAGATTGCTTGTGGCCTGTAAAATTGATACCATCGGGCTTTTGACCATTGGAATCGGCTTGGCTATCCGGCATGGTTTCAGCTTTTTTACCGGAAAAATTATACTTATTATTATTATCATAATGGTGCTTAACCCGCTGGTTGCGCATATAATTGCCCAGGCGGCTTATCGAAGCGGCTATGTTTCCATTTGCAAGGATGGCGATAGCTTTGACCACTGAAATTTTACTGGTATTTTGGGTTGTCAACGCGATTTGGATTGTCTTTGCAAAAAAGACATACCGGGTCATGATTTTTTTTGGCGTTTTTTCCCTGATTACCTCGGTGATATATTTGTTTTTGGGCGCGCCGGATGTGGCTATGGCCGAAGCGGGTATTTCCGCCTTTGCCACGATATTTTTTATCGTGTGCATCGAGAAGTATTACAGCCGTGGTAGCGGCTTAAAAGCAGAAATGGCGTCCGCTGCTAAGCCAAGAAATTATTTTAAACTGGTTGCCGCCTTTGCGTTTGTGGCGATGCTTTGCGGGCTGTTTATTTTTTTCGTACCCACAACCACGGAATACGCCTATACCGAGCTTCGTGATTTGTATTTGTTCCAGTTCATGAGGGATGTGGGCGGGCGAAATGCCGTCACAGCAATTTATTTGGGATATCGCGTGTATGACACGCTTTTTGAGGCGTTGCTGCTGGTAACGGCTGTTGTGGCCGTGATTCACCTGTCTTGGTTTGACCGTACAATAGTCGCCGACGGGCGGCACAGCGAAGTCGAACGCTCGCGTATGACCAAGTTTGCCATGCGTATCGTTTGCCCGATTATTTTGCTTTTTGGTATGTATCTTGTTATGAACGGACATATCTCCGCTGGGGGAGGCTTTCTCGGGGGCTTGGCTTTTGCGCTGTTTTTGGTGTGCCGGTTTATGGTGCTTGGGGTTTACGATTTACCCATCGAAAAAGCCATGAAGCTTGAAGAGCTTGTGTTTATCAATATTATTATCCTACCGATTTTCGCCATTTTCACAGGGTTTATTTATTTCTACGGCTATGCTACAGAAATGTTTCAAAATATTTATCTTATTGCTATGAATTTTCTTGTAGGATTAAAGGTTGCCTTTGGATTTTTCGTGCTGTTTTACAGATACATTGCCATCGAACGCTTACCTGATAAAGAAGAAGTAGTCGAGGCTTTTGACGACGGGGAGGATTGAGTATGACTGTGGGTGACATTCACGTTCTTGAGATTTTTCCGATACTTGTGTTTTTTATCAGTTTTTTTGGCCTGATTATCAGCCGGAATATCGTCAAGGCGATTGTGCTTATTATGCTGATGCAAACATCCGTTATTTTGTTTTGGCTGGGACTTGGGGCGCGGCTTGGGAATATCCCGCCTATTTTTCAGGATGCCACAGAAGTCTACGACCCCAATACCATTGCCGACCCGCTTCCACAGGCCTTGATGCTTACGGCAATTATTATCGGGATTGCCGTCACGGCAATTAATATTACGCTGCTTAACGCGCTTTTTAGAAAATACCAGACCGTCGATTGGCAACCCATGCAGGATTTGGCCACCGTTGACGAACGACCGGAGAGCTGAACATGCCACCTCAGATGCTTACTTTTTTTGTAATTGTGCCGGTGCTTATAGCCGTGTTTTTATATGTGTTTTTTACGCTTAAAATTGCTCGGGTTATTGCCATCGCGGTTCAGGCCGCGTTTATGGTTCCGGCGGCGTGGCTGCTTTTTGCCACGCAGGAATCCGAAATTGCCGTCACCGTCGGCGACTATGAAGGGTTTTTGGGTATCATTTTGCGTGCGGATTTGCTGGCCGCCGTTTTTGTATGCCTGACGGTTTTTATCTTCCTTGTAGTGGGAATTTATACCGTGCAAACACCCTACGACCGCACGAAGCGACTGTACCTTTTCCTGATTTTTTTGCTGGAGGGCGCGTTGATTGGCCTTTTCCTGACTCGGGACTTTTTTAATATTTTTGTGCTGGTGGAGGTAAGCACAGTTGTTGTTACAATTTTGCTTATGTACGACCGGGAGCGGCGGAATTTGTTTGCCGGTATGACCTTTTTGATGGTGAATATCATTGTGATGCAGTTGTATCTCTTTGGACTGGGGTATATCTACATGCTTACTGGCGTCATGGACATGGAGGCCGCCTCCGCAGTGCTTTACACCATGGATGACCGTTCGCTGGCGTTACCCTACGCACTTATTATGACCAGTATCGCGTCCAAGTGCTCTCTTTTGCCCATGCTTACTTGGCTGCCCAAGGTAAATTCCCTGACAGGCTCGCGATTTACTATTGCCGCGATTATGTCGGGGTTGCATATTAAAGCCGGGGTTTATCTTTTTATCCGCTTCCAGGATGTTTTTGGGGGGATGGGTACGGATTTCTTTCTTGTAATCGGAATAATCACCGCCGTGGCAGGGGTTATTATGGCCCTTTCCCAGACGGATGTCCGGCTGCTGCTGGCTTATTCTACAATTGCTCAAGTTGGGCTGATTATAACCGGACTCAGCTTGGGTGATGGGTATTCCAGGGTGGGGTCGCTGTTTCATATTGTAAACCATTCGCTGTTTAAGGTGGCGTTGTTCCTTTGCGCCAGCCAGATTACCTACCTTTATCATACGAAGGATATCCGCAAAATCCGCGGGGCTTTGCGCCAGACGCCCCTTATTGCCGCCGCAAATATAATGGCTATCCTTGGAATCATCGGCGCACCGTTGTTTAACGGAAGCATTTCGAAGTATTTTTTAATGAGCGGCGCAACTGGCGCAACAGAGTGGATTATTATTCTAATTAACTTGGGGACTATTTTGGCGTTTGTTAAATACGCGGCGATTTTCTTCGGCAAGCCCCTCGGCAAGGTTCGTACCGAAGGCGGCGACGAACCGGATTTCAACAGACGCGCAGTTGTGCTGGGTTTGGGAATTATCTGCCTCGCGCTGGGAATCGGCGGCGCGCAGGCCATGGACTTTTTATTCGATGCCCCCGTCAGCTTGAGTTTTTGGAGCTACCTCGAAAAGGTTGGGATTTTCGCCGCCAGCGTGGCAATTGGCATTTTGATTTACAGGTACGCCATATCCAAGCGGGAGTTTCTGCCCAAGCTTAACGGCCTCAGCCTCAGCTTCCAGCAGATTTGCGTTTCCATCGGGGCTTTCTTTGCAGTGCTGGTGATTTATATCGGAGTGTTTTAAATGATTAGAGCCGCCAATTTATCCGATTTCCTCGCATCGCTGAAATCAATGTCCTTGCGCGTCCGCATAGCACAAAATTTACAATATGTACATATTTTATTCAATTGTATCGTGTATACTGTAGTCGTAAAAGGAGGAATTTTTATGCGGAAAATATGGTTGTTTTTGATAGCGATATGCCTTGGCGGTGTGACCTTGGGGCTGGGGCTGGGTGCGGGATATGCGTTTATGCGGCATTTTACGCCGGAGCCGGAGGTTGTTACTATTGAGGTGGACAGGACCGCCAGCGTTACGACGGTTCATGTGAACCCGCTTGCGATTCCCATTGACCCGAATGAGCCCAGCTTCGTTGACGTTATCCCTCTGGTGAAGGATTCCGTTGTGAGCATTAACGTGACGGCGGCAATGGGCCGAGGCTTCGGGCGGGGGGAAGCTCCCGGCGCGGGCTCGGGTTTCATTTTCGCCGAGGACGGGGACTATGTGTTCATCGCAACAAATAATCACGTAATTGAAAATGCCACGTCGGTTACGATTTCCTTGGACGATAACGAAAATGTCCCGGCCGTGCCCATCGGCTGGCACAGGGATTCCGACTTGGCGGTTCTGGCGGTGTCAAAAGCGGCATTGGAAGCCAAGGGTGTTCCGTTTACTGTTGCAGTCTTTGGAGATTCGGATATAATGCGTATGGGCGACCCCGTCGTAGCCATCGGAAACGCCATGGGAGAAGGCCAAACCGTTACGCGGGGTATAATATCCGCGCTTAATCTCAATATCAATATTGACGACCCACACACGCGCTATCGTCTGAACCTGGACGTTATGCAAACCGACGCCGCAGTAAACCGCGGCAACAGCGGCGGCCCGCTGGTAAACCGGCACGGTGAGGTTATCGGCATTGTTACGGCCAAGCTTTTGGGCGCGGACATCGAGGGCATGGGGTATGCTTTACCCATCAATAACGTAGTCCCCGTTTTGCTGGAGCTGAAGGAAAACGGCTCGGCACGCCAGCCCTTTATTGGCATCAGGCATGAGGAAATGAGCGAGGCCCGCGCCGCCTCCTTTAACCTGCCAGCCCCGGGAATTTTAATCCGTGCAGTTTTTCCGGACAGTCCCGCCGAAGCCGCCGGTTTACAAGTGAACGATTTAATCGTATCTTTTGGGGGTATCCGAATCGCCGGTTTCGACGATTTTGTCGCGGCATTGGCTCTCAGCCGTCCGGGTAACGAAGTCGTTTTCGGGGTATACCGGGGACGGGAACGCTTGGACATCACGGTTACACTTGGCAGCATAATAAGATAACAAACAGGAGGGAATTATTAACATGAGCATTATCCGTGATTTATCCTTGGCCGAGGCCGGGATAAAAAAAATCGAATGGGTAAAAGAGTACATGCCCGTTCTGAGGCAAATTGAGGAGCAATTCAAGAGGGACAAGCCCTTTGCCGGAATGCGCATAGCCGTGTGTGTTCATTTGGAGGCCAAGACGGCGTACTTGTCCCAGGTTTTAGCGGCTGGCGGCGCGGAAGTAGCCACAACAGGCTCGAATACTCTGTCCACCAAGGACGATATCTGCGCGGGGCTGGCGTCCCAAGGATACAAGGTCTACGCATGGCACAACGCCACCGAGGAAGAATACTGGGAGCATCTGCGCAAAACTTTGGAATTTAAGCCCCATATCGTAATCGACGATGGCGGCGATTTTATGACTTTGCTTCACGGCGACTATGCCGAATACGGAGAAAATCTCCTGGGAGGCTGCGAGGAAACCACTACGGGCATTAATCGCCTGAAAGCCCGGGTTCGCGACGGCTCATTAAAATTTCCTATGATGGCCGTAAACGACGCCGACTCCAAGCACCTTTTTGACAATGTCCACGGCACGGGGCAATCCGTATGGGACAGCATTATGTACACAACCAATGTGATGCTCACCGGCCGAGACGTGGTTGTAGCCGGATACGGCTTCTGCGGCAAGGGCGTGGCCATGCGGGCCAAGGGCCTTGGTGCGCGGGTAATCGTTACGGAAATTAACCCGTGGCGTGCCATGGAGGCAGTAATGGACGGCTTCCGCGTCATGAAAATGGATGACGCAGCCCGTATTGGCGAATTCTTTGTGACAGTAACCGGCTGCAAAGACGTAATCACCGCACGCCACTACGAAGTCATGCGCCACAACGCTTTCCTTGCAAACGCCGGTCACTTCGACGTGGAATTCTCCAAACCCGACCTGGCCGCCATGTCCACAAAAATTGAGGAACGCCGCCCCTTTATCGAAGGGTATCATCTAAAAGACGGCCGAATCCTAAACGTCCTTGCCGATGGCAAGCTCGTAAACATAGTAGCTGGCAACGGCCACCCCGCCGACATCATGGACATGAGCTTTGCGCTACAGGCCATGGGCGCGTTGCACATCGCCAAAAACGGCAAAAACATGAAGCCGGATTTATACTCCATCCCCCTAGAAATTGACCGCGAAATAGCTTTGATGAAGTCCAAATCCATGGGCCTCGGCCTTGATGTCCTCACCCCGGAGCAAGACGCTTATATCAACGGCTACGAGCACTAAGGGGTGAGCGAGGGTTGTCTCGCGAACGGAAAAACCCCGTGATTGCTCAGTTTGCTCACGGTCGTGCCGGCCTGGGGCGACAAAGAAAGGCGGGAATTCGCTTGCAGATTTAATCATCTGCGCGAATTCTCGCCTTTCTAGTTGCCGCCATGCGCCGCACTGTTTGCAAATTCTGAGCAATCACAGGGTTTTCGGGCCCAGCGCGTCACAGGTGCCCATGCCCTTTGCGAAACGTCCCTAGTATAGGGGATTTGTCCTCGCAGTGCTATTCTGCGGGGAAGTCCTCGGCGGTCTTACCTAATACAATCGATAATACATTCCGCGTAATGCTGTCAAGTTTTTTAATGACGAAAACGCTCATTATACACTGTATTCCAATACGATAGTATAGTATAATGGAAATACGAGTTGTTCCTACATAGAGGAGGCATTGCAAACATGATTAGGCATATGAAGATTAAAAGCAAGCTGATTTTTGGGTTTGCGTTGGTACTGATTGTCACAATAATTATCGCGCTTTCAGGTATTTTCAGTAATATTAGCACTAACAACGATGCTACATATATGACGAATTTTCCGGTGCGCAGATATAACTATTTAAACTATGCGGCAATTGAGCTTAATAACTTGCGCCGCATTGCGTCGGTTATGCCGTTCTATATTGGTGATTCGGGCTCGCTTAATCGGACCTTGGACGATGGGGAGCAAGCCGGGGAATTATTCATGAAGCATCTTTACGCCTATAGGGACAATTTAACGGAGGATGTCCGTGTTGACCAAGACAGGAGACTGCTTCAGCTGGATAGTATCGCCAATATAAAGTACTTAATAGACCAGTACATGTACGAAGTAATACACGCCATGCACAGGCATGTCACAAACCGCAATGACATAATGCAAAGCCGAACCTTTAACCGCGCCAACGCACTTGTGGGCCCCATTATGGAGGAATTCGACGAGCTGATGGAGGCCAACAGGACAATTCTGGCCGAAATTGAGGCCGCCAGGTACGCATCCACTACCAATACGATGCGGCTTTTGCTGGTGTTGAGCGTAGTGGGTTTAATTTTTGGCATAGTGGTTGCTTCGTTTATCTCGGGGATGGTAACAAAGCCGATTGTAGAGATAGGGCAAATTGTAAGCGATGTGGCAAACGGAGACTTTAACATTAATTACAAGTCAAATCTCCCTCGGGATGAAGTCGGTGTTATGACCCAGGATATTTACAGGCTTGTGAATGTAATCAGCGGCATGATTGACGATTTGGATAAATTTTCACATGAAATCAGAATCCACGGCGATATCGAATACCGCATTGACGCGGCAAAATATATCGGCAGATACAGCGAAATGATAGTATCCCTAAATAATTTCACAGATGCTTTTGTTAAAGACCTACTCTCCCTCCTGGACGCGCTTAACAACGTAAACAATGGTGATTTCAAGGCGGAAATCGCGAAAATGCCGGGCAAAAAAGCCATTGTAAACCACAAGGTAGACGGGCTGATGTCCAATCTTAACGCCGTAAACGCAGAAATCAAGTCAATGATTGACGCGGCAGCCCTTAGAGGCGACCTCCATTTCCAAATTGACGCGGGCAAATACAATGGCGGCTGGCATGATATCATGGTGGGCCTTAATGAAATAGCGGCGGCGGTTGACGCGCCCATCGTTGAAATCCGTAATGTAATGAGCAACCTCTCCCAGGGGGACTTTAGTGCCAAAATAACGGGGGATTACAATGGTGATTTCCTGAAAATAAAAGAGGCTGTAAACAACACAATCGACACATTGTCCGGCTATATAGAAGAAATCACCGTCGGATTGGAGCAGATATCCGGCGGCGACTTAACCGCCTCTATACACCGCGAATTTGTCGGCAGATTTGGGGCGATTAAGAAAGCCCTTAATAATATTTCCGACACCCTGAATGGGACAATGCGGGAAATTGCCGCCGCATCCGGGCAAATTCTGGCCGGTGCAGAGCAGATTTCCGCCAGCTCGTTAGACCTTGCAAACGGAACTTCCAAGCAATTTAACTCCTTAAAGGAGCTTAACGAATCCGTAGCCATAATCAATGAGCAGACCCGGCAAAATGCCGCAAGTGCCGGCGAAGCCAACGAGCTCTCCCGGATGTCAACCTCTAATGCCCAAGCGGGCAATGACGCCATGAGTCAAACCTTGGACGCAATGGAGCAAATCAAGGACAGGTCTGACAATATATCCAAAATAAATAAATCCATCCAAGATATTGCGTTTCAAACTAATTTGCTTGCCCTCAACGCCGCCGTTGAAGCTGCACGCGCCGGGGAACATGGCCGTGGTTTTGCCGTAGTGGCCGAGGAGGTGCGCAACCTTGCGGCCAGAAGCCAAGCCGCCGCAAGCGAAACGACGGAACTAATCAGCAGCTCCGTTGATGCTGTAGAAACAGGCTCGTCCATCGCCCAACAAACTGCGGAGTCGCTGCGGGCGATTGTAGACAATGCCCACAAGGTGCTAACCATTATCAGCGAAATTTCCGGCTCTTCCAAGGAGCAATCAGAGGCAATCGCCCAAGTAAGCGAAGGCTTACAGGAAATTTCCATGGTCGTGCAGTCCAACTCCGTTGCCAGCGAGGAAACAGCCGCCGCCGCCCAGGAGCTAAACGCCCAAGCCGAGAGATTGCAGCATCGTGTAAAATTCTTTAAACTGTAAAAGGGATGATGCTCTTTGATTGAACTGAAAAATGTAGGCAAGTCGTATTCTGGAAACCTAGTTTTCGGCGGTGTAAGCATGAGCATCGGCGCGGGGGATGCCATTGTAGTTATGGGAAGCAATGGTTGCGGAAAAAGTACATTGCTGAAAATAATCGCCGGGCTTTTGGCCTGCTCTGACGGTGAGATTACATTCGCGCCGAGAATAAAAATTTCATATGTACCGGAAAGATTCCCAAGGCTGCCGTTTAAGGTTCAGGATTACCTGCTTCACATGGGAAGCATTCAGGGGCTGTCAGCCGGGGAAATAAATGCGTATATCGCCGAAAAATTCAAGGAGCTGAACATCCCTGACAACATAAAAAGGCAAAATCTTAAAAATTGCTCCAAAGGAACTGTGCAGAAAATCAATATCATGCAGGCATTAATCACCAAGCCAGACCTGCTGGTTTTGGACGAGCCCTTTTCCGGTGTGGATGAGAAATCCATTGACAGAGTAGTTGAGCTTTTTGCGGAATTGGCACGGAACAAAACCGCCGTAGTCCTGTCCTGTCACGAAAAGGATTTGGCGCGAAAAGTCACTGAAAACATATTCCTTTTTGAGAATCAGACTATATAAATGGCGAAAATAATATACATTGCCCATCGGTCAAAACGCCGCCGACGCAGTCGCGGCTTCCCTCTGTCAATGTATTTATTTTCTGCCATTCATATATATCAAGGAGTCAACATGAGGCTGATTAAATATAATCTTGGCTACTACCTCCGGACGCCAAAATACCTGCCGCCGCTTTTATTATTTGCGGCTTTTTTCGCGATTAATTATCAGGTCTCGCCGGTTGGCATCTGGAGTAATTTGCATATCGTGTCCATAGCCGTGTTTATTTTGGCGAACTGGATAGGCGCAAGCTTGATTGACAGCGAGGACGTCACGCAGCAGTTTATCACCCGGCTGCATGTCCAAAACGAGCGGCTTTTTCATGGGGCTAAAATCGCGTCCGCTTTGATATTTGCCGCCCCGCTTTATATATTGATTGCGCTGTATCCAATGGTGGCCGGCTTATTCCCACGGAGCCTGCTTTTTGGCGAAATCCTGGTTTATTTTATCGTACTTTTTTTGATGAGCTTGCTTGGCGTGTCAATAGGAATTTTCTTTAATTCCTATTTTTTGAATAAGGAAATGAAAGTCCTCGCCCATTTGATTGTTGTGCTTATCACCGCGATTCCACTTAATGTGGTCTTCGAAGATAATTTGCTTGTTGTCTATCTTTATTACCTTCTGCCGCCTGTGAATTTTTTAGCTGACAGGCTGTATGGCCTAAACGATGGCGTCTTTTTGCTGGATTTTAATTTTTGGGTGTTTGTTGCCTACGCCCTGGGATATTCCCTTGCGTTAATAGGGATTTATATTTTTGCTATTCAGAGGAAAAATAAAAAGTGAAAATGAATACGTCTAATTTTACACTCTTTTCAGGCTAATATCAATTATTATTTTTTCAATGTCTATGACCCCGACGGGAATGTTATAGAAATCACCGGCTATTACGAGCCGATTTAAAGGAGATGTAAGAATGTCAAGCGAAGCCCCTTTGTGCCAAAGCTGTGCCATGCCCATGGACGCACCCGAAAAGTTCGGCCTTGATGCCGGCGGAAGCCGTAATGAAGATTATTGTTGCTATTGCTGGCAAAATGGAAAATTTGCCAACGAATCGACACTGTCGCAAGCCGTCGAAAACAACATACCATTTTGGAAAAGCGAAGATGAAAGTGACGATATAGCCCGGGAGCGTATCATGGAAGTTTTCCCAAAGCTTAAACGTTGGGCGGTATAGCAAGCGTTTTTTCAACCAGTGACTATTGTTGCGGCAAAGGCATTTCTGCCGGAGGCTTGGCCTGTTACCAGAAAAGAATCGCCGTTTTGGCGGGCGGATACTTCAATTTGCTCGCCAAGGCGGGTTTCGGAGAGGTAATTTATTTGAACCTCGCGCCAAGGGGGCGCGGCTGTTTCTGTTGTGGGGAAAAGCGCGTTGCCGATTAAATCGCCGTAAATGCTGTTGTTCATGTGAATATTGGTGTCTACCTCGGCATAGCGGACGGTGTGGGTGTATGAGAATAATTCCCGGCCGGATTCGCTTGCATCCTGTGGCAGAATAATTTTTTTCGGCTGAATGCTCACGCCTTGCTCCCCTGCGCCCTCAATCAACACGGGTAGAGCAGAGGGTTTGAGAATTTTCCGCGCCGCAAGGTCAAATAATATCCACATGCTTGTCCATTCCATTAGTTTATTTCCGTTTTCGTCGTACATATCTCCCTTGCGAAGAAAAGTCCCCCGCTCCATGGAACCCGGCCAGGTGCGGATGGTTAGTTCCTCGTTGTAGGCTGGCATTCTGTTTATGGCCAGCCCAAAGCGTTGCAGCACGAAACTCATATTCAGCCCGGACAGCACTTTAAATCCAACGCCTATGTCATTTGCGTTGATGTCTGCGGCAATATGAACCATTCGCAGCAAGGCGGAAAGCTTCACCCTCCCGCGCAGGTCTAGGTCATAATAGGTGATGCGGGCTTTTCCCGTGTAGATTGATTTTGAATTGCTCATAGGAATTCTCCTTTACAGTGGACATGTTGCCCCCAGATGTTGAACGCAGATAACTAATATGTTATCATGGTTAAGCAAGGGGGCATACCATGTATACAGTCAAATTCTATCGTGACAAGAATGGTAAATCTGAAATAGTTGAATACCTAGACGAATTAAAAAAGCGTGGCACATCAAGCAAAACAGACCGCATTAACCGTGATAAAATTCTTGCATATATCGGTTCGTTGGAGAAATACGGCACTCGTATAGGTGAGCCAATAGTAAAGCATATAGACGGTGATATATGGGAGTTGCGCCCCTTAACAAACCGCATATTTTTCTTCTACTGGAAAGATAATAAATTTGTTTTGCTACATTACTTTATCAAGAAAACGAAGAAAACACCACTGCGAGAAATAGAGCAAGCCCGTACAAAAATGAATGATTTTATTGAAAGGCATGGTGAGTAATATGGAAACTGCAAAAACCATTGATACATTCTCGGATTACATGAATGACGAAACAAGGGTAAGTCCAGCCGAACGTGAGCGTATCAATTTTGAAGTTGCTTTAATCGGAAAAATGATTGAAGCTAGGGAAGAAAAAGGTTTATCCCAAAGAGAACTTGCAGAACTATCCGGAGTAAAGCAACCGGCCATAGCCCGGCTGGAAAGCCTAAGAGCCACCCCGCAAATTGATACACTTTTCAAAGTGTTGTATCCACTTGGATATACTATGCAAATTGTTCCACTTTCGAAGTAATTTTATCCATTTCTATTCTGTTCTTAACGCCTCAACAGGGTCTTTTCGGGCGGCGGTCTTGGAGGGCAGAAAGCCGGCGATGATTGTCAAAGCCATGCTTCCGGCGATGAGAACCAGTGCGTTAAAAGGGGTTAGGATGGCTACATTTACCCCCGCGCCGCCGTCTATGAGGCTTCTTACGATTAAATTAATGGGGATGGTCAAAAGCCAGGCGATGCCCACGCCAATTGCCCCGGCTGTGAAACCGATGATTACCGCCTCCGCGCTGAACACCCGGGAGATGTCTTTTTTGCGTGCGCCCACGCTTCGCAGAATGCCGATTTCCTTGGTGCGTTCGACTACGGATACGCTGGTGACGATGCCAATCATAATCGTAGAAACAACCAGAGATATGGAGGCGAAACCAATCAGCACCGTTGACATGAGGCTTAGTAAAGTGGCGGTCATTGCGGAGATTAACTCGGCCAAATTGGTGTAGACAACATGCTCGGCGGTTGGGCGGTCGTAGTTGAAAGCGTCCAGATATTCCGTAACGCGCTCTTTTGATTCGAAGTCCACCGCGAAAATATTTATGGCCACGGGGGTTTGGTCTGCGCCGATTACCAAGTTTACCATACGCTCCTCGTTTTCGTTTAAAAATGGTGCGCCCGTGAAAATATTAGTGCCCGGTGCGGCAAGGGCGGCACGTACGATGTCCGATTCGGCGGCCTGTTGCATTACATATGCCGTCAGCGCGGAGGTGTATACAAAACCCTCGGAGAAAAACTCGCCTCCGGCCTCCTGACGAATGCGCAGAATTCCCACGACGGTAAGCTCCACGCCGCCGTGAAAAAGCTCGTGGTGCATATCTGGGGTAGCCGGCATGAACATCGCCGGGCCTACCGGCTGAAAGAAATCATTGTGACGGATTAATGTTAAAAAGCTCTGCCCTAGGAAATCATCAAAATTAAAGTCCTGATGCTCTTGGGGAATGCCCAGGTTGGTAAAAAAGGATTCCGGCAGACGGTTGTATTCGTCAACCACCAGAAGAAGCTCGTTTTTTGCCTGGGGCATTCTACTACCCTCGCCGATTAATTCATAGAGGCTTAGCACAAAATCATGATTATCCGGCAGCTCTTGCCATGGGTTTGCCGGCCCCATCCCGGGGAACCCGGCGGACATAAGCATGGCCATGGGCCCGCCGCCACCGGCCATGGTATTAAACTGCGTGACCGCGTCCCCTGCGGCGGACAGCACATTCATGCCAATCAGCCGCGAGTATGAAATCGTGTTGATTGCGCCGGGCAAAACATAGGGGATTTCGGCTACATATTCCAAAAATTCGTCGCTTAAAATATTTATGTGAAATTCCAAAAAGTCCATCTGGTTGAAACGGTGAATCGTGTTGTCCTCCGGGAATGCCTCGAAGCGAACGCCCGCCCAGCCCGTGATATTAAGCATGGACTCCCCCGTGACAATAGTAATAGGAAAGGATGCCAACACATCGGACTGCATCGTGTCCATATATCGCGTCAGCCCCGTGGAGAGGGCCAGCACCAGCGCGACACTGATTATGCCCACGCTCCCCGCGAAAGCCGTTGTTATTGTGCGGCCCTTTTTGGTAAGCAAATTTTTAAAGGACAATGACGCCGCCGTCCAAAGGGACATAGATGTCCTTTTGAACATTTTATATGATTTGGACAAAGGTTTTTCCGCCGCTGATTCTGCGGGTTGCGGCGGATTCGAGTCCGTCTGAACCTCGCCGTCCAGCAGCTTGATAATGCGGGTTGCGTATTTGTCTGCAATTTCCGGGTTATGAGTTACGATGATTACCAGCCTTGTTTTGGCGATTTCTTTTAAAATGTCCATGATTTGCGTGCTTGTGCCGCTGTCCAGCGCGCCGGTGGGCTCGTCCGCCATTATTATTTCCGGGTTGTTCACCAAGGCCCGGGCGATGGCCACCCGTTGCATTTGCCCGCCGGAAAGCTGGTTGGGCCTCTTGTATAATTTATCTGTCAGGCCCACTTCCTCCAGCACCGCTTTGGCGCGTTTGCGGCGTTCACTTGCGCCCACACCGGATAATGTCATGGCCAGCTCCACGTTTTGCAACACGGTCTGATGCCCGATTAAATTATAATTCTGAAAAACAAAGCCGATTGAGCGGTTTCGATACGCATCCCAATCCGCGTCCTTAAAGGCCTTTGTCGAGACGCCCTTGATTACCAAATCACCGCTGTCGTAGCGGTCCAGCCCACCGATGATATTCAGCATCGTTGTTTTCCCGCATCCGGAGGGCCCAAGAATCGCCACAAATTCACTTTGCCGAAACTCCAGCTCCACATTTGTCAGCGCGACAACGGCTTCCCCGCCGGTGTACGTCTTGGATATATTTTTTAGTTTCAGCATAACCCACTTCCTTAAAGTTTCAAGTCTCCATCTTTAATTAGCCCCTTCTTTCGCATAAGCTCAGAAAGTGCGAGTGCGACTGTTGCGGGCACAACGACACATGCAAGAATCATAGGTACAAACCCGCCCATTCCCATTGCATAAATTGTTTGGAACGGGCCAACAAGCCCGGAAGTCCCCATTCCTGCACCAACGGAAGTTGTTCTCATGCCCAGCAACACAGCGGCAACCGGCCCGGAAATCGCGCTTGCCACAATAGGCGGAATCCAAACCCACAGATTTTTAATTATATTCGGCATTTGAATCATAGACGTGCCAATTCCCTGGGCGATTAGCCCACCTGTGCCGTTCTCGCGAAAAGAGCTTACTGCAAAGCCGACCATTTGCGCCGAAGCACCTGCAAGTGCAGCACCGGCTGCAAGTGTGCCGATTTCGGTCACGCCCTCTGGCGGGATGCCAATGCCAATGGCGATGCACAGCGCGGCAGAAGAAATAATGGGCAAAGTTAAGGTTAGGCCAATAATCACTGCAATCATAATACTCATTGGGAAAGTATGCAAATCCGTAATTCGCACTACGAACTCTCCAAACCGTCCCATAGCCTCGGTGATAATCGGCGTAACAATTAGCCCAATAGACCCACTGATTATAATCACAAGTGCGGGTATGATTAGCAAATCGAATTTCGTTTTGCCTTCAATTCGTCGTATAAGCTCAATGGCTATAAGCACGGAAAGCAGTGCGCCGTGGGGGTCACCAACAACAATGGATGCCACCGCAATGCCTCCATCAGCAAATCTAAGCGTCCCCGCCCCAAGCGCACCTGCCGAAACCGCAGCAAGCAAAGTGAAAGGCTTTAGATTCGACTCTGCCCCTGCAACACGCTTCATTGCGACGCCTGCGCCAATAGCGGGCCCCATCATTAGCTGTGCGGCGCGGCCAATTTGCTCTATTCCCAGCGCGATATTCCCGATAAACCCATTGTCAATATTCCCAAGTAAACTTCCTATTTGTGAAATGATTGTACCAATTATTAAGGATGCAAAAAGTCCCTTGGTCATTCCATCAAATATCATTGCCAGGTATTCTCTAACTGTCATTTTTTTCATGGTAATCTCCCCTTCAATATGCTTTACATGTGTCTTGACATGTGCAAAGCATATGAGAAAGATTTGCTTGTGTCAATGGTTAATTTAGAATACGTTTAATTTTGAACCAGAAATCCAGCACTATCCAAAGCATGATAGACCTGCTCGAAATGTGTTTTATTACGACAAACGATTGTATGCAGATGCACTCCCAGTGTCAGCACCGATAATAATTTAGCTTCAGATGATTTCACCCGCTCAACAAAAATATCTGCATCGTCGCGGGTTTTAATATTAAGCTGTCCTGTGATTTCTCCATACATCTCGTGTTCAACTATTACATTCACAACAGTCGCGCCTAAATCTACGATTGCATATAGTTCTTCCTTGGTATTCTCGACATTGTGACAACATGCAATTTTCCCTACATACTGATTTGACGTCATAAACTCCGGAACCATATACCCTCTTGCTGTTGCAATGATTTCACGCCCTTGTGCGCGTAATATTGCAATATCCCCAACTATAACCTGACGGCTTACACTCAGCTCTTTAGCCAGTGCGGAAGCACTTACAGGCATATTATCTTTGTTAATTATCTCAAATATTCTTTCTCTGCGCATAGTTGCATCCATAACAAAGCCCTTTCCGAAAATTTTGAAGTTGTGCAAGAAGTCTATTATAATCCATTTAGCACTTTGACAAAAACTGTCTTTTACAAGTTAGTGTAAATTGCTCGTTTAAGGATGTATTTGTAAATAAATAACACGATACGAGTATCATTTTGACACACACTAATTGCACCGATAAAATTCAGTAAGATTCCTACAACAAGGAGTGTGTGTCATGGGATTTTTCGAACGATTTCAAAATCTGCAAGTCAAGAAAGCTCTTATCCCTGCGGGGATTATCGCGGCCATCAGTCTTGTGGTTGCCATTATTTTTATCACGGTCAATTTAAACCGCAGGGGCGATGTTGCAGAGCCGACGGTTCAGGAAATTGTTGAGCTTCCGCCAACACCTACGCCAACGCCCACTCCCGAGCCGGAGCCGGAGCCCGAGGAAGAAGAACCCGAAGAAGAGCCAGAGCCATATGACCCCGGCCCAAGGGGAATTCTGACTGGCTTGCCCATCTATGAGGAATATATAAACCGCAGGCCCGTGGCCGTGGTGGTAAACAACAGTCGCGCCGCATGGCCACAGAGCGGGTTGCCCGCCGCCGACGTAATTTATGAAATCCTAACCGAGGGTGATGTCACTCGGCTTATAGCTATTTTTCAAACGGAAATACCGGACAGAATCGGGCCGGTGCGCTCCGCAAGGGATTTCTTTGTGGATATGTCCAATAATCACGACGCCATTTTTGTGCATCACGGCGGCACAAACAGCGGCTACGCCCGGGTGAGAGACCCGGTTGTCACAAACTTGGACGGCATGGCACTGGAAACGACGGTGTTCTGGCGTGACCGCAGCTTCCCCGCATGGACGGGCCTGTCCGGGCAACGCGCCATGGAGCACAGCTCCTACACAGGCTGGAGCCGTATCGCCACCCACATGGAAGCTCAAAACATGCGTATGTATATGAATGACGCCGAAAACTTCGGTTTCACCTTTGGCGAAATCCCCGAGGAAATAGAGAGTATCGGAATTGCAGATAATATCTCAGTGCCGTTTTCGGCGGCCTATGGGCGACGGTTTATCTTCGAGCCGGAATACGGTCATTATCTTGTTGAAAACCGCAACGGCCCCCATCGCGACGCTGAAACCCAAGAACAGCTTGTCGCCCATAATATTCTTATCCAATTCGCCCGCAGGCATGGCAGAGATGCCGGAGGTTTCAGCACCGGCACAATTGTGGGCGAGGGGAGGGGCTACTTGATTACAGGCGGGCAACGCTTTGAGGTGCGCTGGGAGAAAACCTCACAAACCGCCCCCACACGCTGGTATTTTGCCTGCGACACCCCCCTTGTGCTACCCCCGGGCAAAACTTGGATTTGCGTTTTTCAGGACACGGGAACAATAACATTTGGAGGATAATTATATGAGCAGAAAATTCATCCGCATTGCATTGATGCTTATTATTCTAGGCGTTTTCGCCCTAACTGGCTGCGACGCAGACGAGGGATTTGAACCAAATCTTGACATGGAGGAGATACTTGCCAACGCAGGCCCCGGCCCGACAGAAACACCTGCCGCCCCGGAGCTGCCAGGCTCATCTGCCATACCGGAATATCCAATTGAGATTCCCCCACCGCCATGCAGTGGTGGCCCCCCACCGGAACCGGAGCCGATTCCCGAACCCACGCCCGAACCGACCCCAACCCCGGAGTTTCGCCACGTAAATATTCCTATACTTATGTATCACACCTCGTCGGAGTATAATCCGGGCGCGCTACCCGAGCTTTATGTAAGGCCGTCCGAATTTGAACGGCAAATGGTGTGGTTAATCGAAAACGGGTTTACCTTTGTCACATTTGAAGATTGGGACTATCTGTACCGCATCAAGCGGCCGATAATGATTACCTTCGACGATGGTTATATCGAAAATTACACAGAAATTTTCCCCATTCTGCAAGAACATAATGTTACTATCGTGCTATTTCTTACATGGATGGCCATTGCCGGCCATGGCTTCACCGAGGACATGATACTGGCAATGCACGATTCGGGACTGGTTGTTTTTGAAGCGCACACCATGACTCATGTTGACCTGCGAACCGTGGGCACTCAACGTCTTCGCCATGAAATGGCCGAAACAAACCGCCTCATTGAAGAACTTACCGGCAGAATGCCCATAGCACTGGCATACCCCGGAGGGCGTTTCAATGACGCGGTGCTCGCCATGACGGCGGAATATTACAGATTCGGCCTGCGGCACGACCTAGGTATGCACAATACCGCTTTCGACAACTTCCAAATCCGCCGCATACGCATAAACCGCAGCACCGGCCTTGATACATTCATAAGGCTGGTGACACAGTAATTATAGCAAACGACTTTGAGAAACGTGAGTCGGGCTATGCCTTGTAACCGGTTCTCTCACCGCTGTTGCTGCGCAACACGCGCGTTCGCTCACCACAAGGCAGTATCCGCCCGACTCACGTTTTGAATTGTCGTTTGCTATAGTTTTAGCTTAGCATATTCAACATACTTCCAACCATATCGTTAAGCTGGAACGCATCAAAGGGAGTCTGGGGCTCATTTGCTAATGTATTGCCGTTTGCCACAGCGTTAAGAGCCACATGGAAGCCGGGGAATCTGGCGGCATGAGGGCTGATATGGCGGGTGGGATGATTGCGCACACTGTCGGTCAAGCGTGTTACGGCTTGGATGAAGGGGCTACGGAAGCCGTTGTGTTCCCCAAGGAAGCGTTCTATCGCGCCGTTTTCCGAGGCGGCTTGTAATGCGTCTTCATTTATGGTAAGCCGTCCGGTTTCCTGATTCATGGTAACGCCGATTTCATTTAGCGACCGTCTGCTTCTGCGAACGACGGATTCCAATTGGCGAATAAGCTGGCGCGTACGGATATCCGAGTCATTGTCCCGTGCGGTTTCCAGCAAAGCGTTGAACTGGCTGACCATGTTGCGGACGCTAATCCGCATCCCTGCGGAATCCCGCCCTGCGGAAAATGTCACCGCCTCCTCCGAGGTGCCCACCAGCGTAACAGCCAGGCCTTGGCCTAAATCCACGTCGTTTGTGGCGGAGGTCTGTGGCTCGCCGCCGTTTACGGCAAAAATGGCGTCTTGCGCCGCATGGGTCATTTCACTCACACCCGTCACTTCAACGGCATTTCCTACCAAATCTCTTATGGTAAAACGTGGCTCGTCGTTTTCGCCCGCGCCTGTTGTGGCAGTGGCTAGGCTCAAGACACTTTGGTTATTTGCCGTGGTTACGTTGGCGGTTATTCCTATTTCGGCTGCATTAATCGCGTCGGCCATCCGCTGCTGAAAGGCTCGGTTGGTTAAATCCTCCGTCGTTGTAAAGGAAATTTCATGAGTCTCTCCGTCCACTTCGATTTCAAACCGGAATGTACCCCGGGGAATATCCCGCAGGTCTGCCCGCAGGCTTGTGCCCTCATTGCGCTGGGCCGTGGCGATTTGGTCAACCCTAACCGATATGTCCGGAATGCTGCTGCCGGTAAACGACCGCGTCTGAACCACGCTTGTATTGCTGGGCACTGCCCCCAGCCTGTCTAAAACCTGTTGCATGTTCGTCAGCGTCGCCTGCAATTGCGCCGCCCTCGGCGGTGCGTTGTGAACAAAAGTGGCCGCGCCCATAAGCATCGAGTTAAGCTGTCTGTTGTCAACGGGCATCGGCCCCATCATGGACGACCCCGGCCCGCGCATCCCCTGCAATGCGTGCATTGTGTGAGCCATTCTTATTCCTTGAAATGAAATACCGTTCATATTAGTCTCCTCCCTAAAAATAAAAATGCGCCGATATAAATGGGCGCATCCGTGCTACTTATTACTTCGGCATAACAGAAGATTTACTTTATACTGTTCTCAAAATTAAGGCTTTTTTAATTCAGACTTTAAATCTGTGCAGATGGCGGCTGTACAAAATGCTTATACTATGAAATTACTTTATTAATAAAAACCATATTGAATTGTTCAGGCTGGAAATCTTTACTTATCTCAATGATGATAGTCCAATATGCCATATCGCCAGTCATGGGAACGCCCTGTCCCGGTGATAGCCTATTTATAATAATATCGCCGTTTCCTTCAATCCGTCCCACTTCATGTCTTACAGACCCACTACCCTCATACAGCATAACAAAGACAAGATAATTTTCCGTAAAAAACGTATCATTGTATTCGGTAATGGTTTGCCAAAACGTGCAAGCCATGCAAGCATAGTGTTCAATATCCATAATAAATTTAGTGGGACAGGCAAATTCATAAAACTGTTCAAGTTCATATCTTGAAGATACAACCGTAATAATTCGATTAGATGTTGATTCAAAAATTCCAACCCAGTTATCATGCCTGATTATTTGAGCATTGAGAAAATTTGTATCACCTGAACCACCTGAATTATTATTACAAGCAGAAATAATCGCAAGCGAAAGCAATAGCATTATGATATAAGCAATTTTCTTTTTCATCTGTACCCCCCCCATTCACATTGTTCGCTTATTTTCAAAATTATAATACACCCTCACAGGCTTGCCCGTCCAAGCGGACTTGATATAAGGGAAAAATTGTACTGTGATTAATAACCCCTGTCGATTCGTAATAACTCTTTTGTTCTAACCATGCTTT
Source organism: Defluviitaleaceae bacterium (assembly GCA_009788085.1). Classification (GTDB taxonomy): domain Bacteria; phylum Bacillota; class Clostridia; order Lachnospirales; family WQUN01; genus WRAH01. Next base: position 17,100 of record WQSB01000007.1, on the reverse strand, counting down.
CACCTTCAAAATCCACTTGTATTACATAAGGCATACTATGCCATATCTGCTTGAAATAATTTATGTTAAACGATGAATTATAATAATTTAAAATTGTACTCAATGCTGTGCCGTGCGTACCGATGACTATACATTCATTAGGGTGTCTGTTTACTATTTCAGATAATACCTGAATGTTTCGCTGTTGAACATTTCCGAGTGTTTCGCCACCTTCTTCGCAAAAATTAAAATCATCCCACCGCATTTGTAAAAATTCGCCGGATTTTTTACCTATTTTTCGTTCTTGCAATTTTTCACATATATATATTTCTTTATTAAGCTTGTGAGCAAAATCTGCTACTTGGTACGCTGCTCCCAAAGTATTTTGAATGCTGTATGTTTTTCTGGTTTATCCAACAATTCAATAATCATATCAGCACATTCTTCTTTTGTATTTTTAAACGTATCCACAGTTATGTCGTATGTGTCTTTCGGGCATAATTGAGATAACATTTTTTCGGCGTTTCCGATTGGTCGGTTGCCACGCTCTTTCTCTCTTCGTTTCAATTCATCCAATGGACATATTACATGAACAAATAAAACCTCATGTTCATGGAGCAAGGTTACGCATTCTTCCATGTTGTCCAACCCTAAACCAGTAGCGGTATAATCTTTGCCATCCCCTTCTAAGAAAACATAGTCAGCGATTACATTTATACCAATATCGGAATAGGTTTTAATTGTATGGTTTAATGCAGTTAAAGCGGTTGAAACAGTTTGATCAGGGTTTAACTGTATATATTTTTCTGGCCAGATGCTAAAAATACTATCCACTGAAAGATGATAAAAAGGGTCGGTCAGTCTTGCCTGTAATGTTTTTGCTAATGTCGATTTTCCTGTACTTCCTGTTCCATTAAGAAAGATAATTTTTCCTTTTTTCATGCACCGTACCTCGCTTCACATTATATAAATTTTGTTCGCTTGCTTTGCAAAATTTTAGCACACTTTTGAAGGCTTATCCTTTCACAGTGACAGTCCAAGAAAAAGTCCATAATAAAAGGTTTACAACTGCGTATAACTTGCATACTATCTTGTTAAGGAGGGTTATGCCATGGTAAATTTCAAAAAGCAATTATTTTCGTTTAAAATCGACAAGCCGCAAGATATCGGGGTGGCGTTTGGCAAACTGAAGGAAGAGCTGAAAACTCTAAACGGCAAGTTAGATGGCGACGAACAACGCGGCCTTATAACTGTGCTGGGCACAGAGGGCGAATACGAAGTTCATGAGGACTACATATTAATAACCATAACAAAAAAACTATCACCGCTGCTTCCGAACAAGGTGATAGAAAAGGAAATCCGCGAAAAGCTAAAAGAGGTGCAGAAATGCTAGAGCTAAAAGGGAAATTCAGCACAGCAAAGGTGTTTACAGACACAGCCGAGCCAAGTGCATTACAGCAAATCGAACATCTGCTAAATCAGGAATTTGTGGAGGGCAGTAAAATTCGCATCATGCCGGACGCCCACGCTGGGATGGGTTGCACCATCGGCACAACCATGACGATTACGGACAAGGTCGTACCAAATTTGGTGGGGGTGGATATCGGATGCGGAATGGAGACCGTGCTTCTAAAGGATAAGCGCGTCGAGCTTTCCCAGTTGGACAAGGCGATTCACCAATATATTCCGGCGGGTTTTGCGATTCGCGACACTGCGCATCATTATAATGAAGAAATAGACCTGCGTGCCCTGCGATGCGCCAAGCATGTTGACCTAAACCGCGCAGAATTATCCGTCGGGACGCTGGGCGGCGGCAATCATTTTATCGAGCTGGGCGAGGATGAGGAGAAGCAACTCTATCTGATTGTGCATTCCGGCAGTCGCAATTTGGGTAAGCAGGTATGTGAGCTTTATCAGAAAGCCGCCGCCGATGCGATGGGGCGAAAAGGCAAGGGAATGGACAGGGTTTTGGCTTTTTTGGAAGGGGATGCATTAAAAAATTACCTTCATGATATGGCCATCGTCCAACGATATGCGGATTTAAACCGCAAGGCCATCGTAAAGGTGCTTGAGAAAAAGGTGAAATTCAAAATTGCCGGGCAGTTCTCGACCATTCACAATTATATTGACCTCGACAGGATGATACTGCGTAAGGGCGCGATTTCCGCGCAGAAGGGCGAGCGGGTACTCATTCCCATGAACATGCGCGACGGAAGTCTAATATGTATCGGCAAGGGCAACCCGGATTGGAATTTTTCCGCACCCCATGGCGCGGGCCGTTTGATGAGCCGCACCGCCGCAAAAGCAAGCTTCACGCTTACTCAATACGAAAAATCCATGAAGGGCATTTATTCCTCCACCGTAAACCGCAGCACTTTGGACGAGGCCCCCTTCGCATACAAACCCATGGAGGAAATCATCAAAAACATCGGCGACACGGCGGATATCATCAAGACAATTAAGCCGCTGTACAATTTTAAATCTGCGGAGTAAGACTACTTCGACTACGGCCTTATACAACATATTTTGCTAAGGGTGGAAATAATGCTGCTTATGCTTATACTATGTACTATCGTCGGTTTTCTCGTACCCTTTCAATACCGCCCGGGCCATCACCTATTATTGCGAGTTTGTTATTTGTAATGTTAAACGCACCTGCTTGGCTAACCTTATAAATTACGCCACCTATATTATCCCTGGAATGGTGAAAAACCGTGGATGTCGTCATCAATCTTGTTTGATTTCCTGCATCATCTGCAATAGTGACAAAAACCCTGTTTGAACTGGCACTTGGTCTTTCAGCACGTACAATTGTGTGCTGTGTTATAACTACATCTGACGTATCCAGCACCCTATTTGCACTTAGAAATGTGCCAAAGAGGAAAAATGCAATGATTATGCCGCAGCATACAGCGTTAATCAGCTTGCGAAATTTGTTGAACCACTGCTCGCGTATGAACACAATAGCGACAAGCATTCCAATCCCGCCAAATAACAGTAGATACCAGCGGTTGCTCCATTGCCCGCCCAAATTTCGCCAACCCGGATAGGCATACCACATCATTGCAATGCTGCTGAGAACAAAAATAATCACTACCCACACAAATGCCGGCTTAGGTTCGGTGTCTATAGTTTCTCCTTCAAAACCAAGCGAATAATACTTCATAAGCAGTAATGCATACAGCCCCGCAGCCGCCAGCGGTGCGAGGAAGCATACCCAAAAACTAATAGTAATCGCCAAGTTGACCGTTTGAAAAGCGTCAATAAATAAAATAAAGCCAAACACCAGTATCAATATAATTAGCACCAAATAAATTGTGATACTAATAGGTTGCCTTATCTTTACGCTATCCATGAAATACTACCTCACCGTGCCTAATATAAGTTTTGCGCACGATACCACATTCGATGTGGCAAGGCTAACGTTGTTGCTATGGCCAATAAGACCATCCACAATGTTTTGTAAAAAATATATATAGGTATATAATACATACATCTTATCGAAAGGGGATTTCATCATGGTCAAAGATAAACAACTTGTTTTCAAACTGTATGAGCATGAGCATGAGCAGATACAGGAGTATGCGAAAGGTCAAGGCAAGACCATAACCGGATTTATCATGGACTTAATACGTGAAGAAATAGAAAGCATTGAAGATGAAAAGGACGTCAGAGCGGTATTAAATAGCAACGAGCCAAATATTAGTTGGGCTGAACTGCGTAAGGAGATGAAATAATGACGTATTCAGTTCAGTTTGCAGGTGCGGCGGCAAGACAATACCGCAAACTAGACGCTTTTGCAAAACGGCAGATAGATAACTATATCGCTGAATATTTAGAGGGTACAGCTAACCCAAGAGAATATGGGAAGCCCTTAAAAGGTCGCTTAGTAGGCTTCTGGCGGTATCAAATAGGTGATTATCGCTTAATCGCGGATATTCAAGATAACATCTTTACTATCTGGGTTCTGAAAGTGGGGCACAGGCGAGAAATCTACAGATAAGATTACTCACTAATATTATGATTCAGTTTTGCCAACAAATCAAATGCTAATTACAGTTGCGCAAGAAGTCTATTATATTTCATATTAATAATTTCTTCGAAAGCGGGGTGATTTTCAGGGATGGCGATGCCTTGAGCCAGCTGGCCTTGTAAGGTTTCGTAGAGGTTAAGAATAATTTCCATCATTTCGAATTGCCTTGCCGGGGGGGTGTAGGTGTCGATGGGATGATAAGCGTTCTGTTGTGCGAAGCCCTGGCGGATTACCCTTGCGATGGACATGGTAAGACGTTGGGCGTCGGAGAGGGCGTCGGAGCCGATTAGCTTTACGATTTCTTGCAGAGCGTTCTCTTCTTGCAGAATTTTTAGGATTTGTCTGCGATATTCCGGGAACTTTGGGGATATGTTCTCAACATACCATTCTTCAAGGTCGGGGGCATAGCCGCTGTAGCTGGTCATCCAGTCGATGGCGGGGAAATGACGGGCATAGGCCAGACGCCGGTCCAGTGCCCAATAGCATCGGGTGAAGCGTTTTGTGTGCAAAGTGACGGGCTCGGAGAAATCCGCGCCCTGGGGCGACACCGCACCGATAATCGTGATTGAGCCGGATGTGCCATTTAGATTTTTTACATAACCTGCACGACCATAAAAGGCGGCCAGTCGGGTGGCCAGGTATGCCGGATAACCCTCCTCGGCGGGGATTTCTTCCAGGCGGCTGGAGAGCTCTCGCAAAGCTTCCGCCCACCGGGAAGTTGAATCCGCCATCAATGCGACATGATAGCCCATGTCGCGATAAAATTCCGCCAAAGTGATGCCAGTGTAAATGCCCGCCTCCCGCGCCGCAACCGGCATGTCGGAGGTGTTGGCAATCAGCACTGTGCGGGCAAGTAAAGGCTGGCCGCTCTTGGGGTCTTTCAGTTTGCCAAAATCCTCTAATACTTCTGTCATTTCGTTGCCGCGCTCGCCGCAGCCTATGTACACGATTATGTCCGCATCGCACCATTTTGCCAGTTGGTGCTGGGTCATGGTCTTTCCTGTACCGAATCCGCCCGGGATGGCGCAGGCCCCGCCCTTGGCAATGGGAAAGAGGCTGTCTATGATTCGCTGGCCGGTTATCAGCGGCGTGTCGGGGGGATAGCGTTTGGCCACGGGACGCGGCACCCGAATCGGCCAGGTTTGAGACAATGTGAGAGATATTTGTGGGCTTTCGGCCTCGTCACTTTCGGTTTGCCCTGGAAGCCTCTGCGACATCGACAATGTTATTATTGTGTCGTCCACTCTGTACTCTCCGTCGGGGGCGCGGTTAATCACCATGCCGGAAAGCCCCGTCGGGACGGTGGCTTTGTATGTAATGAGGGGGGTCTCCGCCGCCTCGGCGAAAATTTCACCCTCGCGCAGGGCCTGGCCCTCTTCAACGAGGACACGCACGGAATAGGTAAAGTTTTCCGCTTCGGGGTCTTTCAGCGGCCGCATTATTCCGTCGAAAATTTGCCCCATAATTCCCGGCCTCATCGTCACAGACATCGGACGCCCCGTGCCCACCACTTCCACGCCCGGCCGCAGCCCCGCCGTGCTCTCGTACACCTGAATCGTAGCCCCAGAAGGGCTTATGGCAATTACCTCTCCGGGTTTTCCGTTGATTGTCACCATTTCCGCAACGGCAAAGCCCCTGCCGCTAACCTTCAGCACCGGGCCGTTAATTCCGTATATTACCGCCATTTTGGGAACACCTCCGGGTATATAGCGTTTTCAGTTGAAAATAGATGGTTTGGACAAACCTTAGATAATTTTAGAAGAATATGACGGTGGACGTTAGGTCAAGCAAGCGGGTCTTGAAGGTGTAATCCGCACGGGAAGCGGCGGACTCCAGCACGAACCCGCCTATGTAATTCTCATCGCCCTCTGTGGCATTCAGCCCCGTGGTTTGACGGATTTTTTCAGCAAAATGCATGTCCCGCGGGTGTAGCTTTAGCAAAGCCCCGTCGGCAAAGCCCCGCTCCTCCTGTGCTTGTGCAATTGATTTTATTAAATAATCCTCGTACTCCGGAGAGCGCGTAAAGCTTTCCAGTTCTTCGGCGGCCTCGGCGGTCAGCCGCTCAAACAGGGATTTCCGCTTCGCAGCAAAATTCGCCCGCGCCCCGGTTGTGGCAGCGGCGATTTTTTTATTTGCCTCCCGTAATAACTTGCGCCGCGTGGCCTCCAATTGAAAATGGGCACGGCTTTCGGCGGACTCCAACGCGGAGGCCGTTTCCTCGCTTAAATCATTGGCCGCTTGATGCCTCGCCCGCCTTTGCCTCGCTTCCACCTCGCGGGCGATTGCCTCAGTGAAATATTGCAATTTTTTTTCTGTATTCATCTACACCCGCCCAAGAATCATAAATGAAATCAGCAGGCCATAAATCGCAATGCCCTCGGCCATGGCCACAAAAATCATGGACTTTCCAAAATTGTTTTCGTTCTCGCTTATCGCGCCGATTGCCGCCGCCGTTGCAGAGCTTACCGCAATGCCCGTGCCAATCGCGCCAAGCCCCGTAACCAGCCCCGCGCCGATAAACGCCGCCGCCAAGGCCAGGTCAGAAGCCACCGCCGCAGGCTCCGCCGCATGAACCCGCCCCGTGAAAATGAGAACCGTCGCCAGTAAAAACACCAGCGTAAAGGCCCCAAGGTTTAAAACCAACGCCAGCTTCCCACGTCTTATATTTTTATGCCCGTTGTTTTGTCCCTGTGCGTGGGCCCGTTTGCTTCCGATATAATAAAATCCCATCGGCGCAACAATTGCAGTCAAAAACATCCCGATTAAAATTAACATTTCTCCTACCCCTTCTAATTTGAATTAACGCTTGCTGTAGGTTTCCTCAAACGCCCGGCCGCCGCCCTTGTAAAACCGGCTGAAAATCTCATAAAAATCCAGTCTCAGCACCTGAATACCCACCAGTAGCCCCTCGATTCCCATTACTAGAACATTCCCAAACACTAATATCAGTATATTCTGCGCGCCCGCCGCCCCCCGCGATAATTGCAGAACAACGTGCATCATGCCGGCGTGGCTGACGGCGAACGCGCCCACCCTCACGAAGGATATCGTGTTTGTGGCGTAGGTAAGCAAGGTTTCAAAGGTTTCAATGATGGTGTTGAAAATGAATTGACCAATGCTTTCCTTTGGGCGGATTCTGTGCCCGGCGAGCAGATTTTCCAGTGGGTGCTTAAAGGAAACAAAAATCAGCGGCAATACCGCCAGCAACACTACCGGCAGTGTAAGCGGGTGGCCCTGCACCAAAACGCGCACCAGAATCCACAGTGCCGCGCCGTAAAACATAAGCCCGGCAACACCGTTCGCGCTAAAAAGCAGCTCGCCGATTCGCCCGCGCCGGAAAGCGTTGTACATATTAAGCAGCATGGACAGAGTAATCAGCCCCGCGCCAAGGGCGGCGGCGAATACAATGGTGCTCATAATGTCAGCCTGAGGCCGCATCCATAGGGGACGGAATTCAAAACCGAAGATGCTTCCGTAAAGTACACCAAAAAACGCCGCCGAAGCTCCCACGACGGTCATTATGCCGCCAAGGTCCGGATGCCAGCGGCGTTGCACAAGAATTCCCAAAAGCGCGAGCACCATCCCATGGCCTATATCCCCGAACATCAGGCCAAACAACAATGTGTAGGTAACAGCCAAAAGAGGCGTGGGGTCGATTTCACCATAATCAGGCAGGCCGTACAGGCGGGTGAAGAATTCAAACTGTCTGATAATCGGCAAATTTTTCAGCAGAGTCGGTGGGCGGCTTTGGTCGGCCTCGCCGCTTTCGCTATCCTTGCCATAACATGTAAACAACGCCAAATCGTCGCCGGAGATTTCAGACGCAAGTGAATCCGCATCGTTTTGGCTCATCCATCCGGAAAAGGTAAACACCCGCCGCCCGCGGCTGATTGCGGCGTATTTTTTTACGTCGAAGGCTGCGTATAAATTTTTCACTTTCGCACAGGCAATGGCCAGCTTCTCTTTCCCGCAGACCCCCCCGAGTGTATTGTGGGTAAGCTCGGTGATGTCCTTTTCCGTTTGCAAAACCTCCAGCCGCAGATGGTGGAGTAAAGCGGCCGGGGTTTTCGCGGTTTTGGCCGGCAGGTCCGCCGGCAGAAATTCCAAGGACGCAAACGCCGCGTCCGCTTCGTCCCTGTGACTGACGGGCGTGAAATACGCTCCGTGGACGAAGTCCTTTTCGCGCTTTGCCGGGATGAACAAAATTTTTTCGTCGTCTTGCAGAAATCTCTCGTACCGCCGGAACTGCGCCGCAGTAAGCCGCCCAAGCCGACAGTGGATGAATTCCAAATTGTTTGATAGCTCCATGTCCAAGGATGTGAAATTCCGCAGAACCTCAATCTGCTTTCTGACCTCAAACAATCTGACCTCCGCTTCCTTAAGCCGCTCGTCCCGCCGCTCATACGCCGCCGCCGCTTCCTCCACCAGATTAACCGCTGCCGCCGCTGTCATCGGAACATAAATCGCCGGCGGCCCGTCAACCATCCCAGCAAACATCTCCGCTTTCCGAAGGGTTTGCGCATACGGATTAAGCGTCGTAAACGGCTTCATAAGCTCGCTTGACGCCTGCTCCAGCTGAATATCGTACCTCGACAAATACCTGCTCACCACATGGTTCATGCTGCCTATGTGCCCGGTTATACTTATGTATTTCATCTTGGCTACCATGTGGATGCTCCTTTGCAGTAGATTTTGTGGGTTAGCATATCCGTGCAAGGATTTGCTCGGGGGGGAAGCCGAATTTAATACCCTCTGTGATTGTGCGGATGTTTCGTATTTCGAGGTGCTTTTCGTATAGGAATTTACAAATGCAGGCAGCGTTTTGACGGAAGCTTTCTGCGCGGAACTGTGCCCGCACTGCTTTGGCTAAGGCTTGTTCGCCCAAACGGAAGTCCGCCGGGTTTGAGAAAATTTCACCGTAGGGGCTTTTTGCCAAAGCTTCGACGAGGGCGGGAGCGTCTTTGCACTCTACCAGCTCTGTTACGCGGGTCAGGCGGTAGCCCGCGGGCAACAGATGCCCGACAGCCGCACTGCCTTCTATTTTGTGAAATTGCTTGAGGCGGTAAATCCACAGGATGTTTCTCAAATCCATTTCCGTGCCAAGTACACGCCGCAGGGAAGAGCGGCTGGGCTTGTCCACCGCGCCAAGCTTGCGCCACAGGACGTATGACCAGTGGTTGATTGCCGCGGCCTCTGTGTTGAGGTTTGGTGTGTTGGTTTTCAGGCAAAGGGCCATGGTTTTTACAAAATCCCGGACGGGCTTTGCATATATATAGGAAGAAATGCGGTCGTTTTCCTCCAAAAGGCTTGTCCGCTCTCCGAGGCTCAGAGCGTCGGTTGACGAGGCGTGGCAAAGCTCCTCGTAATCGCGGGAGGTGAGAAGCTTTGCGGACATTGATAGGGCTTTTGTTTTCGCGGCGGTGTAGTTCATACTACTCTCAAATATCATGGGTTTTGTCCAAGGACTTCTCGGACTATTTTTGAGCGGAGGTTTTTTTTACCCACTTGAAATTCCCTTTCAAAGCTTTCCCATTTGTGACGGTATTCTTCTTGAATTGCAGCGATTCTGGCGGTGGTTTCAGCGGCGGTATCGCGCTCCAGTTTACGAACCGCCTCCGCGCCGTCACGCTCTATTTGAGCTACTTTTTCGGCCAGGCCTGTTCCCGCTTTTTGCGTCAGGCGTGACATTTCTGTTGCCATGGTTTTCATTGCCTCCTGGGCTTCGCTTTCTATTGCCAGCAGTTGTTTGATAATATCCATATTTTTACTATACCATATATTTCCATATAATTCTAGTCCTCTTTGCTAAATTTTATTTTCTTCACAAGGGTGTATATCATCATGTCCAGCTTCTCGCGGTACTCGCTTAGGCGGAAGGTAGCGTAACCCTCCAAGTGAAGGGCTTTGTTCTCCGCCAAAAAGGCTCGCATTTGTTTCACTTCCTGCTTGTGAACCAGTGAGCTGCGAACGCTTTGCGCCATTTCTCGCAGCCTCGGCGAATGCCGGTATACCGGGTTTTCCTCCTCCGCAATATCCATCAGCAGAGCCGTCAACGATTCCGGCAAGGTCTTATAGTTCAAACACACGCAGCACAGCTCAAATAGCCGCCTCTTCTCGCAGGTTCGGCTGTGCTTTATCGCAATCGTCCCCGCCGCCGCCTCTTTCGCTGCGAAGTCACGCAGCTCGTTCTCATATTTCGATGTATATATATTCAGCTGCTTCATAATTAACACCTTTCAAAACAGGGTGTATTTCACTATATGCCGTTGACCGCCGCAACTTATCTTGGCTAAAAAATAGGGCAAACTAAAAGATTCATGATGCTGGCCATCGCGGCTGCCAACGGCTACGAGGTTGAGGTCAATAATATGTTCAAGCTACGGGATGCAATAAGCAATGCAACCCCCGGCGCGTTACCGCCGAAAACACGCTGGAGCCGCTTAATTCATGGGTCAACGACGACGGAACCGTTACATTTATTACAAGATTATTCCGTCGAATGGGACAGCGAAAGCCGAGCCGTGTTCATTTCATAATATTGCAAACGTCTTTTCACGCCTTGACGCCTCCCGATAAGTAGTGTATTATGGCCGAACATCACACGCGCAGGCCGGAGGGAGGGAAGTCCAATGTCAGAGGTAGTTATAAAAGATAATGAGACCCTGGACAGTGCGCTTCGGCGTTTCAAACGTAATTGCGCAAAAGCGGGAATCATGGGTGAAATTCGCAAACGCGAACACTACGATAAACCCAGCGTCAAGCGGAAGAAAAAATCCGAAGCCGCAAGAAAGAGGAAATTCTAGGTCAAAAATCAAATTTAATTCAAAGGGCTATCTTGTTGACGCAAGGTAGCCTCTTTTTAAGGAGAGATTTTATATGACTAGCCGCGTTGTTTTGGTCTCCGGCTCGTCTCGGGGAATTGGCCTGGGAATCGCCAAAGCCTTTGCCGCGCAGGGGGACTCCATTGTACTGAACGCCCGCGAGGACGCTGCACAATTGGAGCGTGCCGTGAATGAGCTGCGGGAGGCATTTCCGGCCAATCCCAAGATAACAGGCATCCTCGCCGACCTCGCCGACTACGAAAGCAGCGAGAGGCTGTTTGCCCAAGTGGAGGCGGAATTCGGTGCGGTTCAGGTGCTTATTAACAACGCCGGAGCGGCACATTTTGGGCTGTTCACGGATATGTCCCCGCCCGAAATTCACGGGATTCTCGCCGCCAATTTGCACACGGCCCTAAACGCCTCCCACCGGGCAATTCCGAACATGGTGAGCGCGAAAACCGGAACTATCATCAATATCACATCCATTTGGGGAATCACCGGCGCATCATGCGAGACGGTATATTCCGCCGCCAAGGCCGGGGTCGTCGGCCTGACTAAGTCCCTCGCGAAAGAGCTTGCCCCCTCCGGAATCTGCGTAAACGCCATAGCCTGCGGCGCGTTCGAAACCCGCATGAACGACCGCCTCTCCAAGGACGAAAAAAACGCCTTTGCGGAAAGCATTCCGCTGGGGCGTTTCGGACTCCCGCAAGAAGCGGGCGATTTGGCTGTTTTTCTGGCCTCGGAAAAGGCCGCATACCTTACCGGCCAGGTCATCCCGCTGGACGGCGGGTTTTTGTAATCCTCGCCCTAAACTCTTGTCGCGGCGTTTCTCATTCTGCACAGCGACCAATTCAACGTGGATTTTTGCACCGCGTTGCCCAGCGGCCACAAATTATCCAAAATCCTAATCTCCACACATCTTTCAAAAAGCGCGGAAAACAAATCGTCAATTTTTGCGACAGAAACGGGCATTTCCACGCACTCGCTTACATAGAAGCCCGCGATTTGGTCTTGCAGATAAAAATTAGCCGAATCAAACTCGTACACAAACAAGCGCGTCTTGGCCATTCTCTCAAACCAAGCGTATTCAATCGACACGCAATGCCGCGAAGATGAAGAAAAGAATTTCGTGATATCCTCTGAAGTGGAATGCTTTGCTGCATGGTATGTCACTCGCGGGCAGTCTCTTGGAGTCAGAAAATTCGGCAGGCAACATTCGTTTATCGCCCACACCAGACCTTTGCTCTTATCCAAGTCGTCACGCAGTGGCTTTCTCGGCTCAAATATTGAAATATCCGGCTCTTCGCTTACATGAAATAGTTTCACACTTCCCTCTTTATAGGTCAACCAATTCTTCCTGTGATTTCTCTTCCTTCTCGGCGACCTCCACCTCGCATTCTTCCACGCGGGGGCCGTCGATTTTGGTGACTGTGACGGTCAGCTTTTCGAAGGTAAAGCTTTCTCCGACTTCTGGTAGATGACGGAACATGTCGGTAATCCAGCCGCTGACGGTATTGGATTCGGACTCGGCCTCCATGTCGAAGTATTCGAACATTTTATTAACGGCGGCGGTGCACAGGATTTTATGTCTGTTGCCGCCCATGGTCAGAAATTCCTCGATTATTTCGTCGTTTTCATCCCAGATATCACCGACGAGCTGCTCCAAAATGTCTTCCATGGTCACAAGACCCTCCGTGCCGCCGTATTCGTCGGCAACGATGGCCATGTGACTTTTTTCTTTTTTCAAAACGGTGAGAACATCCGTCACCCGCGCACTTGTTACTGTGAAAACCGCCGGTGTAATAATATCCTCCAAAGTGACGGGATTTTCCCCGGCACCGGAAGCCATACATTTTAAAAAGTCACGGATATGCACAATGCCGCGAATCGTGTCCAGCGAGTCTTCATAGACGGGCATTCGGGAGTATCCGCTTTCGAGAAACAGCTCGGCAATTTCCTCCACGGTTGCGCCCATGGGAATACTTACGATATTCACCCGGGGGGTGAGAATATCCCAAGCCAGCACATCGTTAAATTCGATGGCGTTGGTAATCAGCAAAGAATCGTCTTCGTTAATCGCCCCGTCTTTTTCGGCTTCCTCCACCATAAATAAAATCTCTTGGCCAAGCATATTCTGCTGCTCGGTTTCGTTTTCCTCGGAATTGGCAAAAAAATTCGAACCTAAGCGGTTCTTCATTTTAATAACACCCAAAGTCAGCGGCCGGCACAGAGCCATCAGAAAGCTCAAAAACGGCGCGCACATCATAGCGACTTTCTCCGGCTGCTCCTTGCTTAGGCTCTTGGGAAAAATATCTGTGCAAACAATAACTATCGCGCTTATCAAAACCGTTGAAACAATGTAACCCAAATCCCCAATCAGCCGGATAAACAACGCCACGGACACCGTCGCCGACGTAATGGCCACGATGTTATTCAAAATCAGCAAGGTGGAAATAACCTCGTCGAAGCGGTTCTCATAGAGATTCATAACCAGCTTTGCCCGCTTGCCTTTTTCGATGTCATTTTCAGCCAGATTTTTAATTCGCGCGCGGTTAAGGGACGAAAAGGCCATTTCCGCCGCGCTGAAATACGTCCCCATACACAGCAGCAGAACCAACGCCGCAATTGATATTAAATTTAACACCAGTGGATCCATTCGGACCATTACCTCTTTCACATATTCAATGTGTCGTAGTATACAGGAATAATCTGATTGTTGCAAATTTGGTGGTTGATTTTCAGGGCAGCAGCATTTACTTTGGGCCTGAGGGGCCGGCGGTGCGGGGCTTGTGGTTCCGTTCGCTTAAGGCTACGGCCGCCTCCGCAAGTCTCTCACGGAATCCCCAACCCTTTTATATTGATGTGTAGAGCGTTAATTTTACCGTGTTTTCAACCTCGAGCCCTCTGCCGATATAGCTATTGTTGCCTACTACTTTTAGATTATCGGCACATGGGCGTTTATCCATCAAACTGTAATTTTCCTTGTCTTGTGCCACTACATCGGTAAATGCAATCGGAAGTCCTGCTGATAGGAAAAAACTTTTTCCTGTTTGCAACTGGAAATGAATATGTGGTTCAGAAGTGTTGCCTGTGTTGCCGCATATGGCAATTCTTTCGCTCTGCTTCACGCTATCTCCAACATTCACTTTAATACTGTTTGGCGCAAGGTGAGCAATAAGGCTGTATTCCTTATCGTGGTGTTTGATTACAATATAATTTCCCCGAAGGTCGAGCGAATCGCAATAGGCAGCCACTCCATCAACAAAAGTGTCTTTAGATTTTCTTCGCACTTTTACAACCGTGCCGTCAGCAGGGGCTATCACTTCCTTGCCGTAGCAAAAATAATTTTGCACAGAACGCCCATTACCCTCAAAAGATTTTCCTTCATCATTGGCAATGATGAAATCATAAGCATATTTCTGTGACACCGAGCCTCCATGAAGCAAATTATCATTAACGCCACCATTAAAGACAGTCCATTTTCCAGTAAACGGCAAGATGTAACTACCTTTTTGCACATACGTTTCCATAGCGGGTAGCTTGTTTTTATGCGAAATCTTGACGTATGTGTCCCCCACAAGCTGATATAAAGATTGAATAAACACAGACAGCGGCGTACTTAAAAAGATAAGAAGAAAAAAGTAATGAAATAACGCTAATGCATCATTTCCAATTAGTGAGCCTAAAATCCCTAATAGAAATAACCACATCAGCTTACTTAAAAGCACTAAAATAATGCCCCCCGCCTTGAATCTGCGCAAAACAATACCAACGATTCTGCACGAAAGCATTATCAATATAATGAGCATCCAGCCTTGCATTTTTATTACACCCTTTCTTCTTCATCAATAATTTCAAAAATATCTTCAATTGCTACATTGAATACTTTGGCAATCGAATATGCCAAGATGAGAGAGGGATTATATTTACCGTTTTCAATCAATAAGACAGTTGCTACCATTATGAAGTTTGACGCTATCAGAAAAATGAAAAATCCTCTTGTTGCGCAGATGCGCACGTTAGCCCCACCATTTGCATGAGATATTTTGCGTTGGTTGTTTGGGATTGCCCCGGTTTTATTTTGTAGTCGAAATGGATGCCGTTATTTTGATAGAACTCGGAAAAGCTGTGGTTTTGGATTCTTGAGACGCCGGTGCCGGCTAGACGGCAGAGCTCCAGGTCGTGGGTGGAGAGCATTCCGGCACAGCCCATTTCGTTTAGGCGGGAAATTACCGCCTCCGCCCCGGCAAGGCGGTCTATGGAATTTGTTCCCTTAAAAATTTCGTCGATGAGGAATAGCATATTTGGGTTTTCGCTTGCGGCGTCAATTATGAGTTTTATTCGTTTAAGCTCGGCATAGAAAGTGGAAATGCCCTCGTTCAAATCGTCGGAAATTCGCATAGATGTCACTACATCGAAGGGTGCGCAGGTCATTTTTTCCGCGCATACAAAGCTTCCCGCCCGGGCCAGAATCAAATTAATGCCTACCGTTCGCATAAAAGTGGTTTTGCCCGACATGTTAGAGCCGCTGATGATAAAAATATTGTTGTTGAAGCTTAAATCATTATTGACGCGGCTTTCGTTTAGAATCAGGGGATGTCCGATGCCGGTTGCGTCGATGATTTGGTACAAGGGTTTTTTTGCCTGAATTTCCGGCAAACAGGTGTGTGTACATACATTCGGCAAATGGGAAAAGCTTTGCAAACTCTCGAATTCCGCAATCGCGGTGAACCATTTGTCCGTTTGGGCGGCGTGCTTCTTTTTCCAATTTTCCAGCAGAAACGCACAGTGAAAGTCCCACAGCAGAACCGCATTGAGCGCGAGATACAGCAATGCATTGTGTTTTATGTCGATGCGGTCGCCGATTTTTTCGAGTTCGTTGACGGCGGCCGAAGCTTCATTCAGTTGGGCCTGTATTTCCAGCAATTTCTCGCAGGAGAATTTTCGCGCTGTGATGGCATTGATTGCCGCGGCGTATTTGCCCAATTTGTATGGCATATTGCCCATCAACCCAAAATACCCTGCTATGTGCCGCCAACTGACGCCCCACACAAGCATCTGTGCTGCAATCAGCATCGCACCCGCCGTCCATAGCGGCTGTATCGCAAAAATCACACCCGCCGCAATTAACAAAATCGTCGGCACGGGCATATACGTAAGAAGGAATTTCGCCGCCGTATTGTGAAAAAATATGCTGGCGTTCGAGAGCTGCTTTTGTAGTTTCTCATCAAGGGCATTTACGCCAATTTGTGACAGATGGTACTGCATCTGGCTTGTAAATTCCACGTCGCCGCTTAGTTCTTCAATTGCGGCTTGCCGTTTTTTAATTTCTTCTGCATTATGCGGCGGCGCAAGCAAATCCCGTGAGAAAGCCTTGCGGCCAAACCATGTGTGTGTCGTATTCAACAGCTGAAACAGCGACTTTGGCCCAACAATGTCCAAATCCCGCGCATAAAAATGCGCGGCGTCAGCCAGCGTCCCGCCATTGTCCGTAAAATTTGTCCACTCACCGGAAATTCTGGCCAGCTGGCGATTGCAAATTTTCACGATTCCCTTGTGGAAATTGAGTTTGCTGTGCATTTCGCTGTGAATAAACCATAGTATGCCTGAAGCAAAAGCCGTGCCAACAAACGCGCCAATCAATCCCACCGGAAACCCCATCGTAAACATAAAAATCCCCAGAAAAATCATAGCCACCAGCAAAACCAGCCGTACATAACCTAGCGTATTAAAAACCCTGTTTTTTTGCTCAATAACAGCCTCGTGCTTATCAACGAGGACTTGAAATTTATCGCGCAATTCGGCCACTCCATTCGGCAATCATGTATTAAATATGTCCAAATCATTAATCAGATTTTTCAACTCGGCCATTTCCAGCGCGGTTATGGTAACGCCCACCCCCAACCGCCGCCCTCCCCAAATTAGACTCGCGTTATCATACACCGGTTATTACTTGCATTTCTCATACATTTTTGCTATTTTAAACGTATATTTTCTTAGACGCAAGCAATAGGATAATTCAAAACGAGCAATAGAAGGGGTGATGAAATGTATGTTGTACCTTTTGGAGTCGGCTTGGGCTTTATTGCCTTGTCGCTGTGTATAGGTGCGCTGTGGGAAGTTGAAGGGATTGGCTTTTCGTTTTTGCGGCCTACACTGATTGCAATATTTTTGACGGTGACAGGTGGGCTGGGCCTGATGCTGACGCCACGATTTGACGCGCCGGGCGGCGCGGGGATTGTGATGGCCGTCAGCGTGACAGGCGGG